>NZ_JBQCXF010000307.1:0-3483 GCF_051956635.1 Neisseria sp. P0022.S010
GGGATAGACGGCCCGGCTTCATTGATGGCTTTGCCGTTTTCGTCAACCATTGCACGGATTTTACCGAATGCAGTACCGGCCAGCAGCATATCGCCTTTTTTCAGCGTACCGCTTTGTACCAAGAGGGTGGCAACCGCGCCGCGGCCTTTGTCCAAACGTGCCTCAACAATGATACCTTTGGCAGGTGCGTCGACTGGGGCAGTCAGTTCCAAAACTTCAGCTTCGAGCAAGACTGCTTCGAGTAATGCATCGATGTTCAGGCCTTTTTTAGCGGAAACGTCGATAAACTGTACATCGCCACCCCATTCGTCAGGCACAACTTCGTGAGCAGTCAGCTCTTGGCGGATACGCTCAGGGTTGGCGGCCTCTTTATCGATTTTGTTGACGGCAACCACCATTGGTACGCCCGCGGCTTTAGCGTGGGCAATCGCCTCGATGGTTTGCGGCATTACGCCGTCGTCGGCTGCAACCACAAGAATCACGATATCGGTTGCTTTCGCACCGCGCGCACGCATGGCGGTAAACGCTTCGTGACCCGGAGTATCCAAGAAGGTAATCACGCCGCGTGGGGTTTCAACGTGGTATGCACCGATGTGTTGGGTAATGCCGCCCGCTTCGCCTTGTACCACTTTGGCGCGGCGGATGTAGTCCAGCAGGGAAGTTTTACCGTGGTCAACGTGACCCATCACGGTCACAACCGGAGGACGTGGCAATGCTTCGGCTTCTACTGCTTCAACGCCTTCATCCAAGAATGCTTCAGGATCGTCGGCGGCGGCTGGTTTACCGATGTGGCCGAGTTCTTCCACCACAATCAGGGCAGTGTCTTGGTCGATGGATTGGTTGATGGTTACCATCATGCCCATTTTCATCAGGGCTTTAACCACTTCGACGCCTTTAACAGCCATTTTGTGTGCCAAGTCGGCAACGGTAATGGTTTCAGGTACCAAAACTTCGTGTACGACAGGTTCGGTCGGTGCTTGGAAGGCGTGTTGGTTTGGCTCAAGTTTGAGTTTTTTGCCTTTTTTGCCGCCGCGTACGCGCTCGTCGTCACCATTGCGCGCATTGTTGCGGTCACGGCCGCCTTTGCCGCCTTTGCCTCTGGCGTTACGGCCTTGGTTTTCTTCGTCACGGTCACGACGGTCTTCTTTTTTACCGCGCGCGTTGTGTTCGGATTTGCCTTCGCCGGATGCTGCTTTGGCTTTCTCGGCAGGTTTATTGCGTTCGCCTGATTTGGCTTCTTTAGTAGGTTTTGAGTCTTTCTCGGCCTGTTGTTTTATGGCTTCGCGGCGTGCTTGACGCTCTTGTTTTTCTTTTAACAAGGCTTCTTGATGCGCGCGCAGGGCAGCGGCACGACGGGCTTCTTCATCGCGTTGAGCCTGTTCTTCAACGCTGACGACAGGTTGCGGTACGGCAGGAGCGGCAGGTTTGGCTGCCTTTTTCGCTTCTTTGCCTTTGCCGCCTTTGTCTTGTTTGGCTTTGGCAGGTTTTTTGGCTTCGGCTAGTTTTTCAGCTTCAACGGATTTTTCAGACGGCTTGTTGTCCGCTTTAGCTTCAACTTTTGCTTCGGCCTTAGCTTCTACGGTTTCAACCGGTTTGGCTTCTTCTTTTTTGGCTTCAGCAGGTTTGCCTTCCGCTTTTGGTGCGGCTTTGGCTGCTTTCAGTCTGGCTGCTTCGGCCTCTGCTTTGGCACGGGCTTCGGCTTTTGCGGCAGCTTCTGCTTCAGCTTTGGCTTTTTCTTCGGCAGCTTGGGCGGCTGCTTTTTCTGCTTCGGCTTTTTGGTTTTCCGCTGCTACTTTGGCTTTGGCTTCCGCAGCCAATTCTTCGGAAGAAGGAATGGTAACGGCACGGCTGCGGCGGCGTGTTTCCACTTTTACGCCGTCAACGGTGCTGACTTCGGTTTTTTTGCGACGGATGCTGATGGTGCCGCTGTTGCTGCCGTTTTTCTTTTGCAGGTAAGCAGTCAACAGTTGTTTGTCGTCAGTGGTTATGCTGTCATTACCGCTGTTTTTGTTGACCCCGGCTTCTTTCAATTGTTTAAGCAAATCATCGACGGGGCGGTTTAGTTCGGCGGCAAATTGCGCTACGGTTGTATTACTCATTCAGTACCCCCTTAGTTATTTTCTTCGGTAAACCAGTGTTCGCGTGCAGCCAAAATCACTTTTTTGGCTTCTTCTTCGTCAACACCGGTAATTTCGACCAATTCGTCAACAGACAATTCGGCCAAATCATCGCGTTGGGTAACGCCGGCTTCGGCCAGTTTGCGCAACATGTCGGAATCTACGCCGTCCAAATTGCGCATGTCTTCAGACACTTCACCCAGTTTTTCTTCTGCGGCGATGGTAATGGTCAGGATCGCATCGCGTGCGCGATTGCGCAGGGTTTCAACGATTTCTTCGTCAAAGCCGTCAATCGAGAGCAATTCTGCCGCTGGAACGTAAGCAACTTCTTCCAATGTGGCAAAGCCTTCTTCCACCAAGATATCGGCGGTTTCGTCGTCGATATTCAAGTGGGTGGTGAAGAGGTTGCGGATAACCGCGTCTTCGGCAGCATTGCGCTCGTCGGCTTCTTCAACGGTCATGATGTTCAGCTGCCAGCCGGTCAGGATAGAAGCCAGGCGGACGTTTTGACCGCCGCGGCCGATGGCCAGCGCCAGTTGGTTTTCATCAACGATTACGTCAACGGCGTGTTTGTCTTCGTCAATTACGATGCGGCTTACTTCGGCAGGAGACAGCGCATTCATCACGAATTGGGCTGGCTCAGGAGACCACAATACAATGTCGATGCGCTCACCGGACAATTCGTTGCTCACAGCGTTAACACGGGAGCCGCGCACGCCGATACAAGTACCTTGCGGGTCGATGCGTTGGTCGTTGGCTTTAACGGCAACTTTGGCGCGTTGACCGGGATCGCGTGCTACTTCGCGGATTTCCAACAGGCCGTCTGCAATTTCAGGCACTTCGTTGGCGTAGAGTTTGGCCAAGAAGTCACCGCTGGTACGGCTCAAAATGACTTGTTTGCGGCCGGTATTGCCGATTTCGTCCACACGCAGGAAGAGGGCGCGGATGCGGTCGCCGCTGCGGAAGTTTTCGCGCGGAATCATTTCTTCGCGCGGAATCAGGGCGTCGAGTTTGCCTGCAACGACTTCCACGATGATGCCGTGGCGCTCGACGCGTTTTACCGTACCGGAAACGATGTCTTCTTTAGAAGCGAGGAACTCGTTCAGGTTTTGCTCGCGTTCGGCATCGCGGATGCGTTGCAGGATGATTTGTTTGGCAGTTTGCGCGGCTTGGCGGCCGAAACCTTCGTTTGGCAGCTGCTCTTCGTAGTATTCGCCGATTTGGATGGTGGTGCCGGGAATTTCTTCTTGGATTTCCTCGATGGTTTTTTCTACGTCGGGGTAGGTGTAGTCTTCATCGGCAACAATCAGCCAGCGGCGGAAGGTTTGGTATTCGCCGGTATCGCGGTCGATTTCGACGCGCACGT
>NZ_JBQCXF010000308.1:0-3481 GCF_051956635.1 Neisseria sp. P0022.S010
AAGGGATACGGCTGTCGTCGCCTTCCCAATGGTTGTCGGCGGTAATGAGTTCGGCGGCGGATTTATAGCCTTTTTCTGCCTGCGCGCTGACGTAGCCGACGGGTTTGTTCAGCAGGATGGTTACGCGTGCGGCTTGTTTTCCATGGGCTTGTTTGTTGAGGTCGATGCGGTCGCGCTCGGTGACTTTTTGACCGAGTACGGCGGTTTGACCGTTGACTTTGACCCAGCCTTGCTCGATGTAACTGTCTGCCTCGCGGCGCGAGCATAAGCCCAATTGCGCCATGCGTTTGGAGAGGCGCATGGTTTCGGAATCGTTGTTTTGCATGGTATGGCAATATAGAGAAATGGGAATGTCGGATTATAGCATTGACTGTTTGTCAGGCCGTCTGAAAACTGAATTTTTGGGTTTTCAGACGGCCTTTCGTTTGTTATATGTTAAGGAATATTTAGTTTTGAAGTAAAAAATGAAGGGTATATTGTCTGTTTGTGTTAACCTTACGGACGAACTAATCATTTTGTTTTCAGTCGAATTTGGGTTGAAATGACATTTCACTCATGAAATCATGAAGACTATAATGACTGGTCTTTCTGAAGCGCATTAAGGCAGTTTGTCGCTAAAGCAAGCCTTGGTGCATCACGTTTTAAGGATAAATCAATGAAATCGCTCAAATCATTTTTGATCTGGGGCATTGTGGTTTTGGTAGGCTTGGCCTCCTTTACTACTTTAGCTCTCAGCCGTGGCGAGCAAGTCAGTGCGATTTGGATGGTTACGGCCGCCATTTCGGTATACTGCATTGCCTACCGTTTCTACAGTCTTTACATTGCCAACCGTGTGATGCAGCTTGATCCTAACCGTCTGACTCCGGCAGAACGCCACAATGACGGCTTGGACTATGTTCCCACACATAAAGGCGTACTGTTCGGCCACCACTTTGCCGCTATTGCCGGCGCAGGCCCTCTGGTTGGTCCTGTATTGGCAGCGCAAATGGGTTATCTGCCCGGTACTTTGTGGATTATCTTCGGCGTGGTATTTGCCGGTGCCGTACAGGATATGATGGTACTATTTGTTTCTATGCGCCGTGACGGTAAGTCTTTGGGCGATATCGTGAAACAAGAACTCGGTACCGTTCCCGGCGTGATTGCATCCATTGGTATTTTGATGATTATGGTCATCATTATGGCGGTGTTGGCGCTGATTGTTGTGAAAGCATTGGTTCACAGCCCTTGGGGTACGTTCACCATCGCAGCGACTATGCCGATTGCCCTGTTTATGGGTATCTACACCCGTTATATCCGTCCGGGCAAAATCGGCGAGATTTCCATCGTCGGCTTTATTTTGCTGATGTTGGCTGTGATTTACGGTGAAGATGTTGCCCGCAGCTCCTTCGGCCATTGGTTCGACCTTGACGGCATTCAGCTGACTTGGGCGATTATGATTTACGGTTTCGTGGCTTCCGTATTGCCGGTTTGGCTCTTGCTGACTCCGCGCGACTATCTGTCTACCTTCCTGAAAATCGGTACGATTGCAGCTTTGGCTTTGGGTATCGTTATTGTTAACCCGACTCTGCAAATGCCTGCAGTTACCCACTTTATCGATGGTTCAGGCCCGGTATTCTCTGGTGCATTGTTCCCATTCTTATTCATTACCATTGCTTGTGGTGCGGTTTCAGGCTTCCATGCGCTGATTTCTTCAGGTACCACTCCAAAAATGGTGGAAAACGAAACACACGTCCGCATGATCGGTTACGGCGGCATGATTATGGAAAGCTTTGTGGCCATTATGGCGCTGGCTGCCGCCGCTTCGCTTGAGCCAGGCGTGTACTTCGCGATGAACAGCCCGGCTGCGCTGATTGGTACAGATGCCAACACAGCTGCCGAAGTCATCACCACTAAACTGAATTTCTCTGTTGATGCCGCAACCCTGTTGCACACTGCTAAAGAAGTGGGCGAAAACACCATTCTGTCCCGTGCAGGCGGTGCGCCAACCCTCGCAGTCGGTATGGCACACATCATGAGCCGCCTGATTCCGGGCGAAGCCATGATGGCGTTCTGGTATCACTTTGCCTTGCTGTTTGAAGCCTTGTTCATCTTGACCGCGGTTGACGCCGGTACACGCGTTGCCCGTTTCATGATTCAAGACTTGGGCAGTATCTTCTACAAACCATTCGGTAACACCGACTCAATCCCTGCCAACTTGGTTGCCACATTCTTTGCTGTGGCATTGTGGGGTTACTTCCTCTATACCGGCGTAACCGACCCTCTGGGCGGTATTAACTCGCTCTGGCCGTTGTTTGGTATCGCCAACCAAATGCTTGCAGGCGTAGCGTTGATTATGTGTACCGTCGTATTGGTGAAAATGAAACGCGACCGCTATGTTTGGGTAACTTTGGTTCCTGCTGTCGGCGTATTGTTCGTAACCTGCTATGCCGGTTTGCAAAAACTGTTCCACAGCGACCCGCGCGTCAGCTTCTTGGCTCACGCAGGCAAATACCGCGATGCCTTGGCTTCAGGCGAAGTCCTCGCTCCTGCTAAAGACATTGGCGAAATGTCACAAATCATCTTCAACGACCAAATCAATGCCGGTTTGACCGCTTTGTTCTTGGCAGTTGTCGTGATTGTCGCCGTGTACGGTTTCCGTACTGCCATGAAAGCCCGCAAAGTCGGTTGGCCAACTGCTAAAGAAATTCCAGCAGTGTACCGCGACGGTAAACAGCCGGAGACTCAAAGTGAAGCATAAGCTCGCATCTTGGTGGAAAACCATCAAGTTGACAGCGAACTTGATGGCCGGTGTCCCAGATTATGAAAACTACGTTGCCCGCCAGCGCAAACATAATCCCAACGCGCCGGTCATGACCGAGCTGCAATTCCAAGACTACTGCCGCAAACGCCGTTGCGGCGGCAACGGCGGACGCTGTTGTTAATGAAGGCATAAAAAGGCCGTCTGAAAATATTTTCAGACGGCCTTTCATTATGGAATATCAATAAAAATCAAAAACTTTGTCTTGTCATCAATATTTAATCGAACAACTTGCCAATATTTACTCTTCTTCGAGCAGGACCAGCGGACGCTGTATTTTTCTGAGTTCTTCCACCTCGTCCAACAGCCGCATAATCAGCCCCAATGCAGGAATGCCGGCCTCAAAATCACGGCTTAAGCGTTGTGCGCGACGGATGCGGGCAAGATGAAAACCACTGAAGGTGCTTTTTTCGGGCACTCCATCTATGCTGATGATGTCTTCTGCTATAAGTTCCAACAGCCAATCACGACGGCAGCGGCTAGCGGCAACGATTTCTTCAAAAGTAAGGGTAACATCGGAGGACTGAATCATAATTTATCCTTTCTTTTATGCTTGATTCGCGGCAAAGTGTTCGGCCAATTTTTCCCATGCGGCACGGTCGGCTTCGCTCTCTACTGGCGGAACATTAATGCGGATATTGAGATAAAGGTCTCCGGCTTCTTTTGCAGGAATACCTTTGCCTT
>NZ_JBQCXF010000309.1:0-3417 GCF_051956635.1 Neisseria sp. P0022.S010
TCCGTCGTCGGCAGCGTCAGATGGGTAGAAGAGACAGGATAATACTCTACACTTCGTTGCAATTTCAATAATTTGGACGGCGAGATGCTGTATGCGACACCACCGAAACCTCGGTTTTTGCGGTATTTTACTTCAACAAACACAATCGTACCGCCGTTTTTGACGATTAAATCGATTTCGCCGTAGGCACAATGCCAGTTCCGTGCCAGCAGCGAGCAGCCTTTGGCCTGTAGGAACGCCAGTGCCGCATCTTCGGCCGCCACCCCCTGTTTGTGGTTTAAGCGCATGAAAAGTTTACCCGTTATATAATCATTGTTTTTAAAGAGACGCCGTTTCAGACGGCCTTGAATCTATGTACACAAAACACCTGCAAAAAGCCGTCGACAGCATCGAAAAACAGATATTATACGTTGTCGCCACACCCATCGGCAATTTAGCCGACATAACGCTGCGCGCGCTGGCCGTTCTGCAAAAGGCCGACATTATCTGCGCCGAAGATACCCGTGTTACCGCCCAGCTTTTAAGTGCGTACGGCATTCAGGGCAAACTCGTGAGCGTGCGCGAACACAACGAGCAGCAAATGGCCGATAAAATCATCGCCCATCTTTCAGACGGCCTGAGCGTCGCCCAAGTTTCGGATGCGGGTACGCCTGCGGTTTGCGATCCCGGTGCGAAACTTGCCGCCCGCGTGCGCGAAGCCGGATTTAAAGTGGTGCCTGTGGTCGGCGCAAGCGCGGTCATGGGGGCATTGAGCGTGGCCGGTGTGACGGAATCCGATTTTTACTTCAACGGTTTCTTGCCGCCTAAGGCCGGCGAACGCCAAAAGCTGCTGGCCAAATGGGCGGAAGCCGATTTTCCGATTGTGATGTTTGAAACGCCGCACCGTATCGAAGCAAGCCTTGCGGATATGGCCGCGCAGTTCCCCGAACGCCGTTTGACATTGGCGCGCGAAATCACCAAAACGTTTGAAACCTTCCTCAGCGGCACGGTTGCCGAAATCCAAGCCGCCCTCAAAAACGACAGTAACCAAACGCGTGGCGAGATGGTGCTGGTGTTGCACCCTGCGGTGAAAGAGAAACACAGCGATTTGCCCGAGGCGGCGCAAAACACCATGAAAATCCTTGCGGCCGAGTTGCCGACCAAACAAGCAGCCGAGCTTGCCGCCAAGATTACCGGCGAAAGCAAAAAAACCTTGTACGATTTAGCGTTGGAGTGGAAACGGATTTCAGACGACGCTTGAGGTCTTGTAGGCTTATTTCTCTCAACCTGTGGTGTAAACAACGCGACGATTTCCTACAGGTAAGGCTGGGTATTGTTCGTTATCCGTTTGCCGGTTCTACAGGCTTTATATAGGTAAAGTTCTGTTTGCCGCATTGCTCCCCCCCCCCTTGTAATTTACAATGACACTGCATACAACTAGTATGTTCTTAAATCTTTCAATCTACGGGAGTGGACTTATGAAACAAAACATCATCGTTGCCTTATTCGACATCTCCAGCGAAGCTTATCAAGCCTTTTCTGAATTGAAAGCTTACTCGCAGATAACAGATGCTTTGGTGGCACAAGCCGTTTTGGTTAAAAAGGAAAATGGTCTGATTATCCCAGCAGAAAGCACCGACTTTACCGCCAATACGGCCGAAAGCGCATGGACGGGCGGCCTCATTGGTTCACTGGTCGGCATCCTCGGCGGTCCTATCGGTGTTCTGTTGGGTGGAGCTACTGGCGCACTCATCGGCAGTGATGTAGGCACTGCCCAAACATTGGGAGAGGGGGCGTTGCTGGAAAATGCAGCCAAAAAACTGGATAACGGCAGTACTGCAATCATTATTTTGGCGCAAGAACTCAACGAAGCTATATTGGATGCTTTCTTCCACCGTTTCAAAACCGTTATTCTCCGGCAAGATGCAGCCGTTGCCCAAGAGGAGGTATTGGCAGCAATAGAAGCGGAGAAAGAAGTGGCACGTCAGGCACACGAAGCGTGGAAAAAACAGCGCAAAGCCGAACGCAAAGCCGAACGCCAAGGGAAAGTGGAAGCCTTCAAGGCCGACATCAAACAAAAATTCGACAAATTGGCAGCCAAGTTGAAATAACACTGCCACCAACCCAAGGTATGTAACCGCTCAAATTTTCCGTTTCGGATGCATGCCAAACCAGTTTGAGGCTACCTGAAAATCTATTTTTCAGGTAGCCTCTCCCTTTTTCATGCCCCGAGGCCTTTGCAAAGGTCTCAACCTATGTTATTGCAAAGGTCTCGGCCTTTTTATAATTGGATTTTAGATTGATCCAATAGGTTCAATACGCTTTGGTGTTTGCGTTTCAGACGGCCTCAATGTTTGGCAAACCTGCTTCAACGCTGCCATGCGCCGCGCAAATATTCGATGCAGTCGGTCAGGGCGTAAAACGGGGCGTTGCCGTGATTGGCGTTGGGGTAGAGGGTAAAGCGGACATCCGCGCCGAGGTGGTGCAAAGTGCCGGCAAGGATTTTGGCTTGTGCGACCATGCCGCGGCTGGTTTGGTCGGGACGGTTGTTTCTGCCTTCATGTTCGCCTGCGCCGAGGCGGATGCCGATTCTTTGCGGCAAAGTGTCGGGCAGCCAATCGAGCACGCGGCGGTCTTGCCACCAGATAGACGGCGAAACCAGCAAATAATGGCGGAATCGTTCGGGGCGGGTGAATAGGGAATAGAGGCCGTACAGTGCGCCGAACGAATGGCCGAAGATGGCTTGGTTTTGGGTATCGATGCGGTATTTGCTGTCGAGCAGGGCGGAGAGTTCGTCATCAATAAAGCGGCTGAAGCGGTCGGCTTGGCCGTATTGTTTGCGTTCGGATTCAGGCGCGCTGTCGGGCAGCGGCGGCGTGTAGTCGAGGGCGCGTTGGCTTAAGTCGCGGATGGTGCCGCCGGTGTAGCCAATACCGACAATCAGACAGGCGGCATGGCTTTTGGTGATGGGGTTGATGAGCAGGGATTGCGCCATATTGAGGATGGCGGGGAAAAAGGCATCTCCGTCAAGGATATACAGTACGGGATAGCCGTCTGCCGGACGCTCGCCGAGTGCCGCGGCTTGAATGCGGTAGGTGCGGCCGGTGTGGGCGGAGGTAATGGAGGTTTCTTCGGCTTGCAGCAGGGTGGCGGTTTGCCAGTTGGGACGGATGGGCATGATGGGGTGCTTTAATCAATGGGTTGCTTAAGTAAAAGGAGAGAAGGCCGTCTGAACAATGGATTTCAGACGGCCTTATTGTACGGATTCCTGTCTTTTTAACAATACGCGCGATTAGCGTACGTCAACGTATGAGCTGCTGTGCAGTTCGCGCAGGAGGTTGGTGGTCGCCTGTTGCGCTTTTTGTTGGGACAGGTATTGGCGGACGGCGTTTTGTTGGCGCTCTTCAGGCGTACCTGCTTCGCGGACGTCGTTCAGCT
>NZ_JBQCXF010000310.1:0-3478 GCF_051956635.1 Neisseria sp. P0022.S010
GGCGGCGTATTTCGTGCAACATAAACAACCGTTTATTATCAGCGGCGGCGCGGGCGGACAGAAAAATCCGGCTTTAATCCAAACCGCCGATTTGAGCCGCGTTACCCACGATCCGCTGCTTTCCAACCTGCGCTACACCTTGCGCAAACGCTACGGCTTCAGCCGCGATACCAAAGAAAAAATGCGCGTGCCTTGCGTTTATTCAACCGAGAATATTACGCCGCCGCAATCCGGCGAAGCGTGTTCGACCGATGCCGCGCCGCAAGGTTTGTCCTGCGCGGGCTATGGGGCGAGTATGCTGGTAACGGCTGCGTTTGGGCTGTATTGTGCGCAGGCTGCGGTGGAGCATATCGCAGGGCGGAAGTGAGGGGTAGGAAATGGGTAAGAGCCGATTTTTTAAAGCCTACTTTATCGCCAGTCTGATTTATGCGGTATGGTTCGGCGTGTTGATGTATGCTGTCGATCCGATGTTTCTCGATGTGATGGAATGCAATACGCTGCCCGGCGATTATTTGTGTGTGCAAAGCGGTTATACCCGCCCGTTCACCACTTTTCTTTATCCGTTTCTGTCCGTCGTGATATTCAGCCTTTTGCACGCCGGTATCATGAAATGGCGCAAACGCCGTTCGGTTAAAATGATTTGGCTTTTGGTCGGCTGCGAAAGTTTGCTGTTGTCGGCTTTGATGGTGGCGATGCTGGCGAGAGATGGTTTTGTGTTGTCCCGAGATATCGGCTCGGTACTGACGGGTACAGTTTTCGCCAGCCTGCCGCTGTTGGGCATGGCCTTGGCTCAGACCTTTGCCGTCGCCATCGTTTCTTTGCAAATCAATCGTAAAAACCGCTGATTTTTATATTAAAAACGGATCGTCCTCGTTTCAGACGGCCTTTTGTTGATGAAACTTCTTACTAAACTTAAAAAGAAAAAGACCCTTTAACCATGCCTTCAGAACACCTTATTTCTTCCACTACCGCAACGCCGTCTGAACATACCGTTGCGTGGGTGTTCGGTCAGCCTGTTACCGATTTGCCGCAGGATTTGTTTATTCCGCCCGATGCGTTGAAGGTGGTATTGAGCAGCTTCCAAGGGCCGTTGGATTTGCTGCTGTACCTTATCCGCAAGCAAAATATCGATGTCCTCGATATTCCGATGGTGAAGATTACCGAGCAGTATCTGCACTATATTGCCCAAATGGAGGCATATCAGTTTGATTTGGCGGCGGAATACCTGTTGATGGCGGCGATGTTGATTGAAATTAAATCGCGCCTGTTGTTGCCGCGTCCTGAAGAAGTTGAGGATGAAGAGGCGGACCCGCGTGCCGAGCTGGTGCGTCGTCTGTTGGCTTACGAACAAATGAAACTGGCGGCTCAGGGCTTGGACGCATTGCCGCGTGCCGGACGTGATTTCGCTTGGGCGTATTTACCGCTGGAAATTGCGGTCGAAGCGAAGTTGCCGGAAGTGTACGTTGCCGATTTGACGCAGGCTTGGTTGGGTATTTTGTCGCGCGCCAAGCATACGCGCAGTCATGAAGTGGTGCGGGAAACCATTTCCGTGCGCGCGCAGATGACGGCGATTTTGCGCCGTTTGAACGAAAGTGGCATCAGCAAATTCAGCGATTTGTTTAAGCCGGAGCAGGGCGCGACGTATGTGGTGGTCAATTTTATTGCATTGCTGGAATTGGCCAAAGAAGGCTTGGTGCGTATCGTACAGCCTGAAAATTATGGCGAAATCGAAATCAGCCTGAAAGACGGTTTGGAAACAAACGAAGCCGAAATGCTTTCAGACGGCCTTGAAATCGATGAAACCGATGAAGCCGATAACGGTTATTTGGAAAAAGAGAATTTAAGATGAATTCGACGACAAGTCGCAGCAAGGCCTCTTTATGGGCGGTGGGTTTGATGCTGTTTGCGCTGTTTTTCGGCGCGGGTAACTTAATTTACCCGGCTTATTTGGGGCAGCAGGCAGGCGAAAACTGGCTTTCAGCAATGTTCGGCTTTTTGTTGACCGGGGCGGGGTTGCCACTGCTGGGCGTGATTGCCGTCGGCTATTCCGGCTCGCGTGATGTGGAAGCGCTGGCTTCCCGTGTTGCGCCTTGGTACGGCGTGACTTTTGCCGCCGCGCTTTATTTGGCAATCGGCCCCTTGTTTGCCATGCCGCGTACGGCAACGGTATCTTTTGAAACCGCCATCTCTCCTTTCATCGATGAATCTTGGAAAAACATCGCATTGGCCGTATTCAGCCTGGTGTTTTTCGGCATGACTTATTGGCTGTCGATTTCTCCGGGTAAGCTGGTTGACCGTATCGGTAAAATCCTTACGCCCGTTTTATTGCTGGCAATTGCAATATTGGTCGGCTATGCCGCTATCAACCCGATGGGCGTGCCACAGGCAGCGCAAGGCGATTTTGCCACTCATCCGTTGGTTAAAGGTATTTTGGAAGGCTACGGCACCATGGACGCGCTGGCTTCGCTGGTGTTTGCCATTATCGTCATCGATGCCGTTCGCGCCATGGGCGTGGACAACCGCGCGGATTTGCTGAAGACCACGACGATTTCCGGTGTGTTGGCGGCTTCCTGCCTGGCAGTGGTTTACCTGTTTATCGGCTATATGGGCGCGACAGGTGTGGCCGGTATCGGCTTGCAGGAAAACGGCGCGTTGGTTTTGTCTAAAACCGCACAGCATTATTTCGGTACGGCCGGTATTGTGTTGCTTGGCGTCATGGTGCTGCTGGCTTGTCTGAGTACTGCGGTGGGTTTGATTACTTCATGCGCCGAATATTTCAACCGTCTTTGCCCGGGTATTTCCTATAAAGTCTTTGTGATACTGAATACGGTGGTGTCTATCCTGTTGGCCAATAAAGGCCTGTCAGCGATTTTACATTTTTCTATTCCAATGTTGATGCTGTTGTATCCGCTGACTATCGTCATCATTCTGCTGGCTTTGACGGATAAACTGTTTGGCGGCGGCCGTATTGTCTATTTCTGCACCATGATGGCGGCCCTTGTAGTCGGTCTGCTCGATGCCTATAAAGCTGCGTTTGGATTGGATGCCGACACCGCTGCCGCCATCGAGCGCGCATTGCCGTTTTACAATATCGGTTTGGGGTGGGTTGTTCCTTCTTTAGCCTGTTTTATACTCGGCTGCATTTTGAATGCGGCGTTGAAGAAAAAAGCATGACGATAAACAGGCCGTCTGAAATGTTCAGACGGCCTGTTTATTTCGCCGACCAAACAAACGACAGATGATTTTTTTGAAGAAATCCGTTATAATTGAAAAGTTAAGGCTTTGCGAGATACCGTTTCGCAGATGCAACATATTGAGAAGGTTTATTTCCACAAATCCCGTTTTTTCAGTAAACGACTTGAACTGAAGGCGGATTTCGTGGTATAAATCGCGTTTTACTATTTTAGAAGTTTGGAGACTAACCATGGCACGAGTTTGCAAAGTGACCGGTAAGCGCCCGATGTCTGGCAATAACGTA
>NZ_JBQCXF010000311.1:0-3471 GCF_051956635.1 Neisseria sp. P0022.S010
GGCGGCGTATTTCGTGCAACATAAACAACCGTTTATTATCAGCGGCGGCGCGGGCGGACAGAAAAATCCGGCTTTAATCCAAACCGCCGATTTGAGCCGCGTTACCCACGATCCGCTGCTTTCCAACTTGCGCTACACCTTGCGTAAACGCTACGGCTTCAGCCGCGATACCAAAGAAAAAATGCGCGTGCCTTGCGTTTATTCAACCGAGAATATTACGCCGCCGCAATCCGGCGAAGCGTGTTCGACCGATGTCGCGCCGCAAGGTTTGTCCTGCGCGGGCTACGGCGCGAGTATGCTGGTAACGGCTTCGTTTGGATTGTATTGTGCGCAGGCGGCGATGGAGCATATCGCGGGGCGGAAGTGAGGGGTAGAGGAAGATGGTTAAGAGCCGATTTTTCAAAGCCTATTTTATTGCCAGTCTGATTTATGCGGTATGGTTCAGCGTATTGATGTATGCTGTCGATCCGATGTTTCTTGATGTGATGGAATGCGATACGCTGCCGGGCGATTATTTGTGTGTGCAAAGCGGTTATGACCGCCCATTCACCACTTTTCTTTATCCGTTTCTGTCCGTCGTGATATTCAGCCTGTTGCACGCCGGTATTATGAAATGGCTCAACCGCCGTTCGGTTAAAATGATTTGGTTTTTGGTCGGCTGCGAAAGTTTGCTGCTGTTGGCTTTGATAGTGGCGATGCTTGCGAGGGATGGTTTTGTGTTGTCCCGAGATGTTGGCTCGGTACTGGCGGGTACGGTTTTCGCCAGCCTGCCGCTGTTGGGTATGGCCTTGGCCCAGACCTTTGCCGTCGCCATTGTTTCTTTACAAATCAATCGTAAAAACCGCTGATTTTTATATTAAAAACGGGTTGTCCTCGTTTCGGACGGCCTTTTGTTGATGAAACTTCTTACTAAACTTAAAAAGAAAAAGACCCTTTAACCATGCCTTCAGAACACCTTATTTCTTCCACTGCCGCAACGCCGTCTGAACATACCGTTGCGTGGGTGTTCGGTCAGCCTGTCACCGATGTGCCGCAGGATTTGTTTATTCCGCCTGATGCGTTGAAGGTGGTATTGAGCAGCTTCCAAGGGCCGTTGGATTTGCTGCTGTACCTTATCCGCAAGCAAAATATCGATGTCCTTGATATTCCGATGGTGAAGATTACCGAGCAGTATCTGCACTATATTGCCCAAATGGAAGCGTATCAGTTTGATTTGGCGGCGGAATACCTGCTGATGGCGGCGATGTTGATTGAAATTAAATCGCGCCTGCTTCTGCCGCGTCCTGAAGAAGTTGAGGATGAAGAGGCGGATCCGCGTGCCGAATTGGTGCGCCGTCTGTTGGCTTACGAGCAGATGAAACTGGCGGCTCAGGGTTTGGATGCGTTACCGCGTGCCGGACGTGATTTTGCTTGGGCGTATCTGCCGTTGGAAATTGCGGTCGAAGCGAAGTTGCCGGAAGTGTACGTTGCCGATTTGACGCAGGCTTGGTTGGGTATTTTGTCGCGTGCCAAGCATACGCGCAGTCATGAAGTGGTGCGGGAAACCATATCTGTGCGCGCGCAGATGACGGCGATTTTGCGTTGCTTGAACGAAAGCGGTATCAGCAAGTTTAGCGATTTGTTTAAGCCGGAGCAGGGTGCGACATATGTGGTGGTCAATTTTATTGCATTGCTGGAATTGGCTAAAGAAGGCTTGGTGCGTATCGTGCAGCCTGAAAATTATGGTGAAATCGAAATCAGCCTGAAAGACGGTTTGGAAACAAATGAAGCCGAAATGCTTTCAGACGGCCTTGAAGCCGATGAAACCGATAACGAAAATTTGAATAAAGAGAACTAAAATGGATTCGACGACAAGTCATACCAAAGCTTCTTTATGGGCAGTGGGCTTAATGTTGTTTGCCCTGTTTTTTGGGGCGGGGAACCTGATTTTTCCAGCCTTTTTAGGGCAGCAGGCCGGTGAAAACTGGCTTTCGGCGATGTTTGGCTTTTTGCTGACGGGCGCAGGTTTGCCATTGTTGGGCGTGATTGCCGTCGGCTATTTCGGCTCGCGTGATGTGGAGGCATTGGCTTCTCGTGTTGCGCCTTGGTACGGCGTGACTTTTGCCACGGCGCTTTATTTGGCAATCGGCCCTCTGTTTGCCATGCCGCGTACGGCGACAGTGTCTTTTGAAACCGCGATTTCCCCTTTTATTGATGAATCTTGGAAAAACATCGCATTGGCCGTATTCAGCCTGGTGTTTTTCGGTATGACTTATTGGCTGTCGATTTCTCCGGGTAAGCTGGTTGACCGTATCGGTAAAATCCTCACGCCTGTTTTGTTGCTGTCAATTGCGATATTGGTCGGCTATGCCGCCATTAACCCAATGGGCGTGCCGCAGGCGGCGCAAGGCGATTTTGCCACTCATCCGTTGGTTAAAGGCATTTTGGAAGGCTACGGTACCATGGACGCGCTGGCTTCGCTGGTGTTTGCCATTATCGTCATCGATGCCGTTCGCGCCATGGGCGTGGACAACCGTGCAGACTTGCTGAAGACTACGACGATTTCGGGCGTGTTGGCGGCTTCTTGTTTGGCAGTGGTTTACCTGTTTATCGGCTATATGGGCGCGACAGGTGTGGCCGGTATCGGCTTGCAGGAAAACGGCGCGTCGGTTTTGTCTAAAACTGCACAACACTATTTCGGTACGGCCGGTATTGTGCTGCTGGGCGTTATGGTGCTGCTTGCCTGTCTGAGCACGGCGGTTGGCTTGATTACTTCATGCGCCGAATATTTCAACCGTCTCTGCCCGGGTATTTCTTATAAAGCCTTTGTGATACTGAATACTGTGGTGTCTATCCTGCTGGCCAACAAAGGCCTGTCAGCGATTTTGCAGTTTTCCATCCCTATGTTGATGCTGTTGTATCCGCTGACCATCGTCATCATTCTGCTGGCTTTGACGGATAAATTGTTTGGCGGCGGCCGTATTGTTTATTTCTGCACCATGATGGCGGCCCTTTTGGTCGGTTTGCTCGATGCCTATAAGGCCGCGTTTGGATTTAATGCCGACACCGCTGCTGCCATCGAGCGCGCATTGCCGTTTTACAATATCGGTTTAGGGTGGGTTGTTCCCTCTTTAGCCTGCTTTATACTCGGC
The DNA here is from genome assembly GCF_051956635.1 of Neisseria sp. P0022.S010. Lineage (NCBI taxonomy): Bacteria > Pseudomonadati > Pseudomonadota > Betaproteobacteria > Neisseriales > Neisseriaceae > Neisseria > Neisseria sp. P0022.S010. The sequence goes on from NZ_JBQCXF010000311.1 coordinate 3,132, forward strand.
TGCATTTTGAATGCGGCGTTGAAGAAAAAAGCATGATGACAAACAGGCCGTCTGAAATGTTCAGACGGCCTGTTTATTTCGCCAACTACGCAAACGACAGATGATTTTTTTAAAGAAATCCGTTATAATTGAAAAGTTAAGGCTTTGCGAAATACCGTTTCGCAGATGCAACATATTGAGAAGATTTATTTCCACAAATCCCGTTTTTTCAGCAAACGACTTGAACTGAAGGCGGATTTCGTGGTATAAATCGCGTTTTACTATTTTAGAAGTTTGGAGACTAACCATGGCACGAGTTTGCAAAGTGACCGGTAAGCGCCCGATGTCTGGCAATAACGTA
>NZ_JBQCXF010000312.1:0-3459 GCF_051956635.1 Neisseria sp. P0022.S010
GAATGCGTGATACCACACCTTTGTTACCGTGGCGACCCGCCATTTTGTCACCGGCTTGCAGACGGCGTTTGATGGCGATAAATACTTTCACCATTTTTTGTACGCCCGGTTGCAGCTCGTCGCCTTGGGTCAGTTTTTTCTTTTTGATCTCATACAACTCATCCGCTTCTTCGCGTTTTTGTTGCAGGCTCAATTTAATCAGTTCCAACTGTTTGGCCAAATCTTCATCAGCCAGACGGATGTCAAACCAATCATGTTTGCTGGACAGGCTTGCCAAATATTCGGTAGTGATTTCGCTGCCTTTAGCCAGCTTCATCGGACCACCATTGGCTTTTTGACCAACAATCATACGCTCGATACGGTCGAATGCGTCATTATCGAAAATACGCAATTGATCGCCCAAATCTTGACGGTAACGTTTCAATTCAGAATCAATAATGGATTGAGCACGTTTGTCGCGTTGAATACCTTCACGAGTGAAGACTTGAACGTCGATAACGGTACCGCTCATGCCGGTAGGCATACGCAATGAAGTATCTTTTACGTCAGATGCTTTTTCACCGAAGATAGCACGCAGCAGTTTTTCTTCAGGAGTCAGTTGGGTTTCGCCTTTAGGTGTTACTTTACCTACCAAGACATCACCGGCTTCTACTTCTGCACCGATATATACGATACCGGATTCATCCAAACGGTTTTGCATACGTTCGGACAAGTTCGGAATATCGCGGGTAATATCTTCCGCACCCAGTTTAGTGTCACGTGCAACAACGTTCAATTCTTCAATGTGAATCGAAGTGTAACGATCGTCCGCAGCCACTTTTTCTGAAATCAGAATCGAGTCTTCATAGTTGTAACCGTTCCATGGCATGAAGGCGATGGTCATGTTTTGACCCAAAGCTAACTCGCCCAAGTCGGTAGATGCACCGTCGGCTACCAAGTCACCACGTTGCAACACATCGCCTGCTTTTACAGCCGGACGTTGGTTGATGTTGGTAGATTGGTTGGAACGGGTGAATTTAACCAAGTTGTAAATATCGACACCCACTTCACCGGCAGTCGCTTCATCATCATGAACACGAACCACAACGCGGTTGGCGTCTACATACTCAACCACACCACCACGGCGGGCAACGATTGCAGTTGCAGAATCAACGGCAACAGAGCGCTCGATACCGGTACCAACCATCGGTTTCTCAGGACGCAGGCACGGTACGGCCTGACGTTGCATGTTGGCACCCATCAATGCACGGTTCGCGTCATCATGTTCCAAAAATGGAATCAGAGATGCTGCAACGGATACCACTTGACCGGTTGCCACGTCCATATATTGAACGCGGTCAGGCGTTGCCATAATGGTTTCGCCTTTTTCACGACAAGTAACCAAGTCGCCAATCAGATTACCGTCTTTGTCCAAATCGGCATTCGCCTGTGCAATCACATAACGGCCTTCTTCGATAGCAGACAAGTAATCGATTTCTTCAGTTACTTTACCATCGACAACACGGCGGTAAGGGGTTTCCAAGAAGCCATAATCATTGGTACGCGCATAAACGGACAGTGAGTTGATCAAACCAATGTTTGGACCCTCAGGTGTTTCAATAGGACATACACGGCCATAGTGAGTCGGATGTACGTCTCGCACCTCAAAGCCTGCACGTTCGCGAGTCAAACCGCCAGGGCCCAATGCAGATACACGGCGTTTATGGGTTACTTCAGACAATGGGTTAGTCTGATCCATAAATTGGCTCAATTGGCTAGAGCCGAAGAATTCTTTAATCGCGGCAGAAACAGGTTTTGCATTAATCAAGTCATGCGGCATCAAGTTCTCAGATTCTGCTTGGTTCAAACGCTCTTTAACTGCACGTTCTACACGAGCCAAACCGCTACGGAATTGGTTTTCAGTCAACTCACCCACAGAACGGACACGACGATTACCCAAGTGGTCGATATCGTCTACTTCGCCATGACCGTTACGCAGTTCAACCAATGTCGCAATAGAAGCAACAATGTCTTCAACGCTCAGAACGTAACCACCTTTTTCAGCTGCGCCAGCCAAAGTTTCGTTCAGCAAACGGCCATACCAAGAGTTTTGTTGTGCTTCAGACAATTTTTGCTCGTATGTGCGCGTATTAAATTTCATACGGCCTACGCGAGACAAATCATAGCTGTCTTCACTGAAGAACAAGCGGTTGAAGAGCTGCTCAACAGCTTCTTCGGTAGGCGGTTCGCCAGGACGCATCATGCGGTAAATCGCTACGCGTGCAGCCTGCTGATCAGCAGTTTCGTCTGTACGCAGAGTGCTGGAGATGTAGCCGCCTTGATCCAACTCATTGATATAAAGTGTCGTAATTTCTTTTACGCCATGTATATCAAGCTTGGCCAACAGTTCTTCTGTAATTTCATCATTAGCAGAAGCCAATACTTCGCCGGTTTCCGGATCAATCAGGTCAGCAGCCAATGCTTTGCCTATCAGGCTTTCTGGCTCTACATCCAAACGAGTCAAGCCTGCATTGGTAATATCACGGATATTTTTCGCAGTAATGCGTTTACCTTTGGCGACCAGCACATTGCCTTCTTTATCCAAGATATCAACTTTGGCAGTTTCACCTTTCAGACGGCCTGCAACCAGATCAGTTTGAACACCGTTTGAAGACAAATAGAAAGTTTCTTTGTCGTAGAAAATATCCAAGATTTGTTCATTGTTGTAGCCCAAAGCTTTCAACAAAATCGTAACCGGCATTTTACGGCGACGGTCGATACGGAAATACAGCAAATCTTTTGGATCAAATTCGAAATCCAACCATGAACCACGGTAAGGAATAATACGAGCAGAGAACAACAGCTTACCGGAAGAATGTGTTTTACCACGGTCATGCTCAAAGAACACGCCTGGAGAACGGTGCAACTGGGAAACAATCACACGCTCAGTACCATTGATGACAAAAGAGCCGCTTGGCGTCATCAATGGGATTTCACCCATATACACTTCGTTTTCACGAACTTCTTTTACAGTCGGCTTAGATGCTTCTTTATCCAAAATCACCAAACGGATACGAGCACGCAATGGAGCCGCGTAAGTAATACCGCGCAATTGACATTCAGGAATATCGAACAAAGGCTCGCCCAATGTGTAATGTACAAACTCCAATCGCGCATAACCGTTATGGCTCACAATCGGGAAAATAGAATTAAATGCTGCTTGCAGACCATCATCAGTGCGTTGGTCAAAAGCATTTTCCAGCTGCAAAAATTTCGCATAAGAATCAATTTGGGTTGCCAGCAGGAAAGGAACATCTAAGACATTCTCTCGCTTTGCAAAACTCTTACGGATACGTTTTTTCTCGGTAAACGAATAGCTCATATACACTCCGAAAAGCAATTTTAAATAATAGGCCGTCTGAAACAACGGCATGCACCAACCTGATATTTACATTTATTTGCAATGATTTTATAAAGACT
>NZ_JBQCXF010000313.1:0-3451 GCF_051956635.1 Neisseria sp. P0022.S010
GCAATATTCTGCTGAAAATCGGTATGCTCACCGGCCAAGTCGTGCCGGACAATACGGCGGTTTATGCCAAAGACTTTAAGCCAGAAAGCGTGTTGGGAGAGTCCAACCTGTCGTTTAGGGGCAATGTCAATATCGCGGAAGGGCAGAGCGCGGACGTGGTGTTTCTGAATGCGGATAACGGCATGCTGGTGCAAGACCTGCCGTTTTCGGTCAAATTAAAGAAATTCCATATCGACTTTTACGATACCGGTATGCCGCGCGATTTTGCCAGCGACTTGGAAGTAACGGACAAGGCAACCGGCAAAGTCAGCGAACACACCATCCGTGTCAACCATCCTTTGACGTTGCACGGTATTACGGTTTATCAGGCAAGTTTTGCCGACGGTGGTTCTGACTTGACGTTTAAAGCGTGGAATCTGGCTGATGCCGACCGTACGCCGGTCAAACTCAAAGCAACTTCCATGCGCGAGTTTCCGCTGGATTTGGGCAAAGCTTCTTATAAACTGGAATTCGACCAGTTTACTTCGATGAACGTCGAAGACATGAGCGAGCCGTCTGAAAAAGAGCAAAACCTGAAATCCGCTCTCAACGATGTTCGCTCCGTCCGTCAAGAAGGCAAAAAATACACCAATATCGGCCCGTCTATCGTTTACCGTATCCGCGACAAAGCAGGGCAGGCGGTCGAATATAAAAACTATATGTTGCCGGTAAAACAAGATGAAGACTATTTCTTCATTACCGGCACACGCAGCGGCTTGGCGCAGCAATACCGCTGGTTGCGCATTCCGATGGATAAAAACGGCCAAATCGACACCTTTATGGCTTTGCGCCAATATCTGAAAGACGATGCGGCACGCCGTAAAACCGTTGCCAACGCCGTTAAAGGTGCGCCTGCCGAAATCCGTGAGCAATTCATGGCGGCGGCGGAAAACACTTTGTCTATTTTTGCCAAAGGCGGCTATTTGGCTTTGGACGAATTTGTCACCACCAATATTCCGAAAGAGCAGCAGGAAAAAATGCAGGGCTATTTCTATGAGATGCTCTATGGCGTGATGAATGCCGCTTTGGAAGATACGATCAGCACATACAATCTGCCGGCTTGGCCGCAAGATGAAAAACGCAACCGCTTCCTGCTGCATGCAATGGATGCTTACACCGGTTTGACCGAATATCCCGCGCCGATGCTGCTGCAACTGGAAAGTTTTACCGAAGTACGCTCTTCCGGCCTGCAGATGACCCGTTCGCCGGGCGCATTCTTGGTGTATTTGGGTTCGGTATTGCTGGTGTTGGGTACGGTGTTTATGTTCTATATTCGTGAAAAACGTGCTTGGCTGCTGTTTTCAGACGGCCGTATCCGTTTTGCCATGTCTTCCAGCCGCAACGAACGCGACTTGCAGAAAGAATTTCCGCAACACACACGGCAATTGCAGCAGCTTGCCAAGGATTTGAACCATGAATAACAAACATCAGGCCTTGCCCGAGCATGAGCTTCTGACACACAAATCATTTATCCGAAACCTCAACCTTTTCGACTGGGCGTTCGCGCTGCTGATTGCAGTCGGCGCGTTTATTGCCCAAACCCAGGCCGGTCTGCACATGGACATCTACGAAATGGTAATTTTGTGGGTAAGTGCCGGTATTGCCGTTTTTCTGGGTTGGTTTTTCAAACCGATGCGTTGGTTTATCCCTTTGGGCGTGTGCTTGGCGTATTTTGCTGTTGATTTGTATGGCGGCAACATCAAACGCGCAGACGTCTTCCTGCTCAAATACCTGTTAAGCAGCCAGTCGGCGATTATGTGGCAATGCGCGTTTGTGTTCTTCGCCTTGTTTGCCTATATCGTCGGCGCAATAGCGGCGGTGCGTAAAAATGTGCAGACCAATACGCTTTTGGGCATGGGTACCGTGTTTGCATGGGTTTCCGCGATGGCGGGCTTTGTCGGTTTGCTGGTGCGCTGGCATGAAAGCTATCTGCTGCGTCCCGATGCCGGCCATATTCCGGTTTCCAACCTTTATGAAGTATTTATCTTGTTCTTGGTCATTACGGCGCTGATGTACCTCTATTACGAAGGTCGTTTTGCCGTACAAAAACTGGGCGGCTTCGTCTTCAGCTTTATGGCGATTGTGGTCGGATTTGTCTTGTGGTACAGCGTTTCACGCGAGGCGCATACCATTCAGCCGCTGATTCCGGCTTTGCAGTCTTGGTGGATGAAAATCCACGTTCCGGCCAACTTTATCGGCTACGGCGCATTTTGTATTGCCGCCATGCTGGGTATTGCCGAACTGTTGGCACTCAGAAAAGAAGATACAGGCAAAAAAGCATGGCTGCCGCAATCTCAAGTCATTGAAGAAGTCATGTACAAAGCGATTGCCGTCGGTTTCCTGTTTTTCACCATCGCCACCATCCTCGGCGCATTGTGGGCAGCCGATGCGTGGGGCCGCTATTGGAGCTGGGACCCGAAAGAAACTTGGGCGTTTATCGTTTGGCTGAATTACGCTGTCTGGTTGCATTTGCGGCTGGTGGCAGGCTGGCGCGGCAGGGTGTTGGCTTGGTGGGCGGTCATCGGCTTAATCATTACCGCCTTTGCCTTTATCGGCGTAAATATGTTCTTGAGCGGCCTGCATTCTTACGGCACTTTGTAAGCAGCCTATCCCGCACTTTATTTCAGACGGCCTTTTTCCGTTTTCGGAGAAAACGCCGTCTGAATCGTTTTTAATCATTTTTTCAGACGGCCTCAAACCATGTTGGTATTAGGAATTGAATCATCTTGCGACGAAACCGGTGTTGCGCTCTACGATACCGAGCGCGGCCTGTTGGCGCATCATTTGCACACACAAATGGCGATGCACGCCGAATACGGCGGCGTTGTCCCCGAATTGGCCAGCCGCGACCATATCCGCCGTGTCGTACCGTTGACGCAAGGTTGCTTGAAAGAAGCAGGCGTAGGCTATGCCGACATTGACGCGGTTGCCTTTACGCAAGGCCCGGGTTTGGGCGGTGCATTGCTGGCCGGTTCAGGCTTCGCCAACGCTCTGGCATTTGCCATCGGCAAGCCCGTTATCCCCGTCCACCATCTTGAAGGCCATTTGCTCTCGCCTTTGTTGGCAGACGACAAGCCTGAATTTCCATTTGTCGCTTTGCTGGTGTCGGGTGGACATACGCAATTTATGGCTGTACGCGGTATCGGCGATTACACTTTGTTGGGTGAGAGCGTAGACGATGCGGCAGGCGAGGCGTTTGATAAAACGGCCAAGCTTTTGGGTTTGCCTTATCCCGGCGGTGCCAAATTGTCCGAGCTGGCCAAACTCGGCACACCTGATACTTTCACGTTCCCACGCCCCATGCTCTATTCGCACGATTTGCAGATGAGCTTTTCCGGTTTGAAAACCGCCGTTTTAACCGCTGTCGAAAAAGTCCGTGCCGAAACCGGCAGCGATGAAATTCCGGAACAAA
>NZ_JBQCXF010000314.1:0-3449 GCF_051956635.1 Neisseria sp. P0022.S010
CGTTTCGGTATCGTATCCCGATTAGAGTTTTATCAGAATAAAGATTTGGCGACTATTGGTGCCCGTTCTGCCCAGTTGTTGCAGTTGGATATGGGCGACGAGGGCGCGATGGAAGTGGCCAAGCGCAGCCGCGGTACGCCGCGTATTGCCAACCGCCTTTTGCGACGTGTACGCGATTATGCCGATGTGAAAAACAACGGTGTCATTGATGCGGAAATTGCCGATGCGGCTTTGAGTATGCTGGATGTGGACGGGCAAGGTTTGGACGTGATGGACAGGAAATTCCTTGAAGCGATTTTGCACAAGTTCAGCGGCGGTCCTGTCGGTTTGGAAAATGTGGCTGCTGCGATTGGCGAATCGACCGATACCATCGAAGATGTGATTGAGCCTTATCTGATTCAGCAGGGCTTTTTGCAACGTACACCGCGCGGACGCGTAGCAACAGAACGAGCCTATCTGCATTTTGGTTTGAAGGTTAAAGAATAATAATGAAGGCCATCTGAAAACTGCTTTCAGACGGCCTGATACTTTCAATTTCATATGATTGTCGGCAAATATCTGCCGATAATCGGTTAAAATGTCCCCCTTTTCTTTTTTGAAGTTTCCCCATGAATATCTTATCCGTAGAAAATGCTTCTTTTGCCGTCGGCCACGTCGCCTTGCTCGATAAAACTTCTTTCCAACTCGACAGCGGCGAGAAAATCGGTTTGATCGGTCGTAATGGTGCGGGTAAGTCTTCGTTTTTAAAAATCCTCGCCGGTGTACAAAAGCTCGACGATGGGCAGATTATTGTTCAAAACAACCTCAAAATCGTTTATGTACCACAGGAGTCCTTTTTTGATAAGGACGCAACCGTATTTGATACTGTTGCTGAAGGTTTGGGCGAAATTCGCGATTTATTGCGCCGTTATCATCATGTCAGCCATGAGTTGGAAAATGGTTCGAGTGAGGCTTTGTTGAAAGATCTCAACGAATTGCAACTTGAAATCGAAGCGAAGGATGGCTGGAAGCTGGATGCGGCCGTGAAGCAGACTTTGGGCGAACTCGGTTTGCCGGAAAACGAAAAAATCGGCAACCTCTCCGGCGGTCAGAAAAAGCGTGTCGCCTTGGCACAGGCTTGGGTGCAAAAGCCTGATGTATTGCTGCTGGACGAGCCGACCAACCATTTGGACATTGACGCGATTATTTGGCTGGAAAATCTGCTTAAAGCGTTTGAAGGCAGCTTGGTTGTGATTACCCACGACCGCCGTTTTTTGGATAATATCGCTACGCGCATCGTCGAACTAGACCGCGGCATTCTGCGCTCCTATCCCGGATCGTTCTCTAAATATAGCGAGAAAAAAGCGCAGGAATTAGCGGTTGAAGCGGAACATAACCGCCTGTTTGACAAATTCCACGCGCAGGAAGAAGCGTGGATACGCAAAGGCATTGAAGCGCGCCGTACCCGTAATGAAGGCCGCGTGCGCCGTTTGGAAGAGCTGCGCCGCCAGCGCGCCGAACGCCGCAATGTACAAGGGCAAGTTAACTTTAAGCTCGATAGCGGCGAAAAAAGTGGAAAAATCATTGCCGAATTGGAACATGCCTCGTTTGCCTATGGCGACAAAGTCATCATGGACAAATTCTCCGCCATTTTGCAGCGCGGCGACAAAATCGGCTTAATCGGTCCAAACGGTATCGGTAAAACCACCTTCCTCAAGCTGATTTTGGGCGAATTGCAGCCGACCTACGGCAGAATCCGTATCGGCAGCAAGCAGGAAGTTGCCTATTTCGACCAGTTCCGCAGCGCGTTGAATGAAAATGACACCGTGTTTTACACGCTCGGTCAAGGCAACGATTACGTCGAAATCGGCGGCAAGAAAAAACACGTTATGAGCTATCTGGAAGATTTCCTGTTCCATCCTGCCCGCGCGCAAAGCCCTGTTTCATCGCTCTCCGGCGGCGAACGCAACCGCCTTTTGCTGGCAAAACTCTTCACCCGTCCTGCCAATATCTTGGTCCTGGATGAACCGACCAACGATTTGGACATCGACACTCAAGAGCTGCTCGAAGATTTGCTGCGTGATTATCAAGGCACGGTATTCCTTGTCTCGCATGACCGTATGTTCTTGGATAATGTGATTACCCAAAGCATTGTTTTTGAAGGACAAGGCCGTCTGAAAGAATATATCGGCGGCTATCAGGACTATATTGACGCAAAATCGCGGGAAGATAAAATTCAGACGGCCTCTGCGCCTAAAGCGGTTGCCGAACCTGAAAAAATCAAACCCAAAGCCAACCGCACAGTCAAACTTTCCTATAAAGAACAGCGCGAACTCGATGCCCTGCCTGATGAAATCGCCGCTTTGGAAACCGATCAGGCTGAAATCAATGCCCAGCTTTCCGATCCTGAAATTTTCAAAGATTACGAAAAAGCAGGTGCATTGCAAAGCAGGGCTGAAGAAATCGAGATGTCGCTTTTGGAAAAACTGGAACGCTGGGAATGGCTGGAAGCGAAACAAAATGGCGAAGCGGTTTAAATTGGGAATTTTGTCCCAAAGTAGGGCAGATATTTTTCTAAATCATGCCGTCTGAACCCCAAATATTCAAAAACAAGGTCTACAACCACATGAAAAAAGTCGAGAAAAACGTATTGGTGCTGCATAGCGCTAAGGAAATGTTTGAGCTGGTGGACAAAGTTGAGGACTATCCAAAATTTTTGCCGTGGTACAGCAAGACCGAAGTCATCGAACGCAAAGGAAATGAGCTAAAAGCGCGCCTGTTTATGGACTATATGCGCGTCAAACAGTCATTTGCGACGCACAACCACAATATCCCGGGGCAGGAAATCCGCATGGATTTGCTCGAAGGGCCGTTTAAAACCTTGCGCGGCACTTGGAAATTTATCGATTTGGGCGATGATATGTGTAAAGTCGAATTCAGATTAGAATACGATTTTTCCAATGCCGTACTTTCTGCCATGATTTCCCCGGTGTTCGGCCATCTCGCTGGCACGCTGGTGGATGCTTTTATTAAAGAGGCCGACCGCCGCTATGCTTGAGATTGAAATTGTTTACGGACTGGCCGACAGGCAAGTGTTGAAGAGCATGACCGTTGCAGAAGGTACAACCGTACGCGAAGCTACCTTGAAAAGCGGATTGGAGGTGGAGTTCCCAGAGTTGGATTTACAGCAAGCACCTTTGGGTATTTTCGGCAAGGCAGTGAAAGACGAGACTGTATTGCGCGATGGCGATCGGATTGAGGTTTATCGTCCATTATTGATTGATCCTAAAGAAGCGAGACGTAAACGTGCAGGGCAAGAATAAATCAAAGGCCGTCTGAAACTTTTTCAGACGGCCTGTCAAACTGAAAGAACAGTAATGAGCTTGAAAATTAAATTAATCGTCGGTTTGGGCAATCCAGGCCAAGAATACGAACAAACGCGCCACAATGTCGGCTTTTGGCTGTTGGAC
>NZ_JBQCXF010000315.1:0-3445 GCF_051956635.1 Neisseria sp. P0022.S010
AAGGTAACCGTCCTGCCAGGCCCGGGTGCGGGCACGTTGCTCATCGGGTCAAGGTAGTAGCGGTTGGTCAGGTTGTTGATGCCTAAGTTGACGTTGAGGTTTTTGTGCACCTGATAACGGCCGTACACGTCCCACGTCAGCGAGGGGTTCCAATGGTAGGGCTTGCCGGTGCTGTTGAAGATATGCCCCAAACCCCGCTTCAACAGTTGGTCGTATTGCTTGGTATTGACGCGGCTGTGGTAGATGCCGCGCAGGCCGAATTCGAGTTTCTCGCCCAAGGCGCGCATGCCCGCATCAAGGTTGACCGAATACTTCGGCTGCAGTGCCTGGTAGCCGCGCGTGCTGCCGTAGCCCCCTTCGATGCAGACCGGTATGCCTTTGTAGCCGTAGGGGTCGAAATCGAAGGCTGTGTCGCGGTCGCACATCTGCTGTTTCAGGCGGTAGGTCGCGCCCAGCGCGGCGAAGAAGCGACCGCTGTCGATGCGGCCCTGCCATTCCAGCCCGGCGGTATCCTTGCTGTCGTATTGCACGGTGCGGAAATGGTCGGTGGTCTCGATCACGTTCCGGATGCGGTTGCGGTAGTAGGTCAGGCGCATATCGCCTTGGCGCAGCCGGGCAAAGTGCGGTGCGAAGTTAAAGTTGTAGCCGATTTCCAGGCTGCGGCTGCGTTCCGGCTTAAAGCGGAAATTCGGTGCTTTGGGCGATCCGACATAGGCCAGGTCGTTGTAAAAGCTGCCGACTTCGTACACGCTGGGGAAGCGGGTCATCTGCGCGTAGCGCACGAACAGGCGGTTGTTGTCGGTCAGGTCGTAGCTGACGGCGACGGTCGGCGCCCAGGCATGGGCGCGTATCGGTTTGGGCTGCGCCCAGTATTGCTCTTCGGTGTAGTGTTTGTTGATAACCCTATGGGCTGATCCGGTATCACCGCCGGTTTCCGGATAACCGACACCCATATTGGACAGTTTTCCTGCTTTGTAATGATCAAGACAGGTTATTACGCTATTTCTTATACAGTTCTCAGGATTTCCCGGCACTGCCCAATATCGGTAATGTGCCTGATTCAATCCCTGCGGATTGGCAACCTTTTCCTGATAATTTTTCACAAAATCATGGAAATGTTTGGGTAGAGAACCGCTGTCCAGCTTGCCGTTTACAAACGGCACGTATACGGGGCGCACCCGGTACAACGGTTGATTTTGAGAATCATTATAACCTGTACCGTCGCCATAAACAAGCCCGTCGCTGCCGATATAGCTGTATTGATCCTCAACCCGGTAAGTACCATCACTACTATATTTCGGCATATTATAGCGTGCACCGTGCGCCTGCATGGCCCGATCGGCGGCGGCGATGGCGGCATCATTGCCTGACTGGTAGGCGCGCCGGCTCTGTTCGGATACCGCCTCCCAATCGCGCCGCTCCTGATCGCCCACCAGCTCGAAATATGGGATGTACACGCCGTCCGAATAAGTGCCGTGCCCGCCGCCAGCCTGATAGCGCGGGTCGCGGCGGGCGCGGCCTTCGGCCAGGGCGGTATCGAAGCCCCTGAAATTGTGGTAGCGGATGCCGGCGGAGATTTTCAGGCGGTCGGTGGCCTGCCAGTCGAATACCAAGTTGGTTCCCCATTCGCGCCGTTTGCCGCCGCGCGGGCCGGCGATTTTCGTCATGCCGGTGGCCATGCCGGCCAGGTTGAACATATCCTGCGAATTAACCACTTCCACTTCTTCTTCCAGCTTCTCGTTCTGATAGTCGGCGGACAGGGTCATGTGCAGGCGCGGATGAAGGCGGAAGCGGTTGTTCAGGTCGAAGCCCGTGCGGCTGACGCGGGTTTTCTGTTCTGCGCCGGAAAGTACACGGTATTGTCCGTTGTCGTTGGGCAGGATTTTCATCACTTCTTCTTTGCTCAAACCGTTTACGCCGAAATCGTCCATCAGGCTGCTGCAACTGCTGTAGCTGTCGGCATAATCGGGCGGAAGTTGTCCGCGTTTGGTGCACCAGTGCCAGACATCGTAGTAGGGGTCCGGTTTGGCGGCAGACAAATCCATGCCGCCGCTCTGGTGGCGGGTGGTATTGGTTTTGATGCGCCACAGGTTGGCTTGCAGGTCTATCCAGCGGCTGTTTTCGGGCTTCCAGTTCCAGCCGAGTTTGTAGGTGTCGGTGCGGATATTGGAATCGATACTTTGCATCTGCGGCGACAGTGCTTTGGGGCGGTTGCTGGGATTGTATTCTTCCATATTCATCACATAGGTGGTATGGAAGGGGTTGATTTCGCCAAAGCGCACGTCGGTGCGCATATACTGCCAGCCAAGTTTATGGCTGCCGGGCAGATGCCAGTTGTTTTTCAACAGCAGGGTTTTGGTTTCGGTGTTGCTGTTGAGCACTTCCACGCCGGGATGGTAGACCTTGGCCATATTGGGCACGAAGGTGGCAGAGTTTTTGCAGTTGAAATCGCTGCCGCCTTGGTCGTAGCATTTTTGCAGGTCGTATACCGGATTGTGCAGGTAGCCTTCCGCACCTTTGCGCCCGGCGAAGTAGTTGCCTTTGTTGCGGTAGCTGTAGGCGGCCAGGCCGTCTGAAAGTTCGGTTTTGAAGGCGGCGGCGGCCATATAGCCGCGGTCGTTGCCGAAACGCCGATTATCGCGGCTGCTTTTATGTTTGGGCGGGGTCAGGCCGTCGGCCACCAAGGCCTGCGGGCTTTGCTGGCCGGTATGCGGGTCGACGCCGCCGCCCGCGCCGTCCGCCGTCGCGCCGAAAGGCAGGGTTCGGTAGTCTTCCCAGCCCAGCCATTGGTTGAGGTTGTTGGCCTGTTTGTTGCTGTTGTTGGAGAACTCTGTTTTCAGCTGGAAGCCGAATTTCTGCCCTTCCGGCACGATGTCGTCGGCTTCGATGGTGCGGATGGTGACCGCGCCGCCGACGCCCGATTTCACGCCGCGCGTGAGGGCGGGGCTTTTTTCCACCGCGATGCTGCGGAATAGGGCGGGATCGAGGTAGTTGCGGTCGCCCACGCCGTAGTTGTTCATCCATACGTCGATAGTCTGCTCGGTGCCGTCAATGGTAACCGGGATGCGGCCTTTGCCGGTGATGCCGCGGATATTGGGCGTAATCGCGCCGCCGGCGGTACGGGTGTTCATGTTGTATACGCCGTTGAGGCCTTTGAGCACGTCGCCGGCGGATTGGACGCGGTAGCGTTCGAGGTATTCCTTGCCGACATAGGCGTTGGAGACGTTTTTGTAATACACGTCGTCCGAGCCTTTTTGGTCGTTGGTACGTTTGCCACTGACAACAACAGTATCCAATTCCTGGTATTGTTCTGGTCGAGCTGAGGCTTCGATGGTATCAGCAACGGTTAATGTACTGAATGCGCTGGCAAGGCTGAGAATGATTATTTTGGGTTTGGGAGTAAAAGCAGACATAGTTTCTCTTTGTTAAGAACTTAATATAAGAG
>NZ_JBQCXF010000316.1:0-3443 GCF_051956635.1 Neisseria sp. P0022.S010
ATTGAAAAACGTAAGGTAACATCATGGACGCTAACTGGGCTCGCTCGCTCTTTACTGTTTGGGTATTCATCAGCTTTATTTTAGTCCTCTATATTGTGTTCAATAGACGCAATAAGAAAAACTATGATGATGCAGCCAGCAGTATTTTCGATAATGACGAACAAAGGCCGTCTGAAAAGGACGATCAAGCTCAGTCAGTCCGTGATCACGGAGCAAAATAATGAACACAACATCCCAATTTACCAGTAGTTTCTGGAATATATATATTGCCGTTATCGTCGTGCTCAGCTTCATCGGCCTGGCTTGGCTTCTGCTTTCGCAAAATGTTGTGAAACGCCCTAAAAAAGGCGAAGAAGTAAAAACCACGGGTCATGAGTGGGACGGTATTTCGGAGTACAACAACCCTCTACCACATTGGTGGTTTTGGCTTTATGTCTGCACATGGCTGTTTGGCGTCGGCTATCTGATTATGTATCCCGGTATCGGCGATTACAAAGGCCTGTGGGGCTGGAGCAGCCATGGTCAATATGAAGAAGAAGTTGCCAAAGCCAATCAGCAATATGGTAAAGTGTATGCTAAATTTTCCAATATGCCGATTGAAAAAGTGGCTAAAGATCCTGAAGCCCGTGCTATTGCACAAAACCTTTTCAATACCTACTGTATCCAATGTCACGGCTCAGATGCCAAAGGCTCTAAAGGCTTCCCAAATCTGACTGATGACGACTGGTTGTGGGGCGGTGAACCTGAAAAGATTCAGGAAACCATTGAAAAAGGCCGTACTGCCGCCATGCCTGCATGGGGTCCTGCTTTGGGTGAAGAAGGTGTGAAAAACGTAACACAGTATGTTATGTCTCTTTCTAAACCTAAAGGCCAATATGACGAAGAACGTGCAGAACGCGGTAAAGTCCTGTTTAGCGGCCCACCTGCCAACTGTTTCACTTGTCACGGCGACAAAGGTCAAGGTATCCAAGGCCTCGGCCCGAATCTGACCGACGATGTATGGTTGTGGGGCGGTACTCAAAAAGCGATTACCGAAACCATTACCAACGGCCGCAGCAGCCAAATGCCTGCTTGGGGTCACTTCCTCGACAAAGACAAGCTGCACATCATGACCGCCTATATTTGGGGTTTATCCAACAAAGACGGTAAAAAAACTCCTGCTAAAAAAGCTGAGCCTGCTCCGGCAGCTCAACCTGCCGATGCTTCTGCTCCGGCGGCTGCTTCAGCTCCTGCTGCCGATAAAGCAGCTTCAGATGCTAAAGCTGCTCCGGCTGCTGAAGCCAAACCTGCTGAAAAAGCAGAAGCGGCTCCGGTTAAGGTAGATGGCAAAGCTGTTTTTGAAGCCAACTGTAAAACATGTCATGGCGGTATGATTCCAGGCGCTCCTGTCGTAGGTAAAAAAGAAGACTGGGCTCCTCGTATCAAACAAGGTAAAGACACTCTGCACAAACATGCCATCGAAGGCTTTAATTCTATGCCGGCTAAAGGCGGTAATGGCAGCCTGAGTGATGATGAAGTTAAAGCAGCTGTAGACTTTATGGCAAACGAGTCTGGCGCGAAATTCTAATTTTGAGTCAGATTGAAAAAAAGCGTACCTAGAAAGGTACGCTTTTTTATATTTGATAAAACCGTATGGAAAAAACATACAAAAGGCCGTCTGAAACATTCAGACGGCCTTTTGTTTTAAACCTAGATTATTCAATTTAAAGTAGATGTACTACGGTTCAGGAACTACTCACTGAAAGATTATTCGACGCTGTCGAGTAGTTTTGGGTGATTGTTCCCAATTTCGTATTACTTTCAATTTGCGGTTAAAGTAAGGTGTCATGATCTTCTATGCGCATCATCATACGCATAGAGTCTATACCGTTGGCGGCAAATCTTAGATCAGGCTTGCCGACAAAATTGTTTCTAATGAAGCTTTCTATATTGGCAGTAGCCGCACTTTGATATTGGTATCTAAACCATTATATTCAAATGGGTGACCGACAACCTGCTCCAATTATTGTCTACCAATGTTCCAACATACCAGTAGAAAAATGAAAAAGGCCGTCTGAAAATCTGGTTTCAGACGGCCTTTTGCTGTAAAGGGGTAGATTTAAGAGAAACCAAAGCGTTTATCGGGTCGGGTAAATACAAAAATAAACAGAGAAGTTAACGCGCCCAAAGTATCGGCAAGCATGTCTTTTTGCGCGTCCCAAATATCGCCTTGAGAGCCCAAGAACTCCAGTCCGGCCTCTCCACCATCGATGACGGCATATTGCCATTCGATGATTTCATAGGCGGCGGCCACACTCATAATGAAGAACAGGGAGAAAAATAAGGCCAACGGCAAATTGCACAGCTTGCGGCGCAGCAGCCATTCAGCCATCGGGTAGGCATAAAAGCCGATGATGTAATGGGCAATACGGTCGTAATGATTGCGGTTTTCGCCCAAAATCGGTTCGACAAAGCGGTTGATGGATTCAAACGGTACATCGGCAAAAGTGTAGTATGCACCGATGGAATGCATGATCAGCCAAAAACTCATGAATAAGTAGGCCAGGTTGCTGAAGCGGAAAATGCGGTAGGTGGCAACCAAAAGGAAGAATACGGATGCTACGGGAATGATTTCGGCGTACCAGACTGCGCGGTCATGGGGATTGATGCCTGACCAAACAATGAGGGCGAAGATAATCGTCGCAAGAAAAATGGGAAAGATTGGAGAGGGTTTGTTCATGTTGTGTGTATGTAATAACAATGTCGCGTATTGTATAACGAATTGGTAGGGCTGGCAGTTTCATATATTCAAGGCCGTCTGAAAACAGCTTTCAGACGGCCTGAAGTTTAGCCGTTCCAGAAATAACGGGTGATGTGGAAAAACACGGGTGCGGCAAAACAAATCGAATCCACGCGGTCAAGCATGCCGCCGTGGCCACGTATCATATTACCCCAGTCTTTGACACCGTAATCGCGTTTGATGGCAGACATAACCAGGCCGCCAAAGAAGCCCATTAGGCAGACGATAAAGCCGATAATGGCCGCTTGGTCGTGGGAGAACGGCGTAATCGGCGCCATCAGCGCGGCAATGGCTGTAGCCGACAAAATGCCGCCGACTGTGCCGGAAATGGTTTTAGACGGGGAAAGTGAAGGCATGATTTTTGCACCGCCAATCAGTTTGCCCCAAACGTATTGCAACACATCTGATACTTGCACCACGCCAATCAGGAAGATCAGCAACAGGATATTATTGCTGTTATCGAAGCCGTCCAAATCTAGAAACATCAGCGCCGGAACATGGGACAGACAGAAGATACAAATCATCGCCATCCATTGCGTTTTGGCGGCGCGTTCCAAAAAGTGCGCGGTTTGGCCGCTGAGGCTGGCAATAATCGGCAGTATCAAAAAGCCGTAAACCGGAATAAAAATGCTGAACATGCCGTACCAGCCGTCATAGACGAAAT
>NZ_JBQCXF010000317.1:0-3440 GCF_051956635.1 Neisseria sp. P0022.S010
CCTTCCTGGCGCAGCATGGTTTGCGCAAGGTAGAGACACTCGGCACGGCGCGGGTTGTAATCGTAGCCTGCCAACCAAGTCGCCAAGGCTTCATCGCGTTTGCCCATTAATTTGTAGCACTCGCCCAGCTGTTGGTAAGAAACCGTCACTTCCTCGATCCAACCGCCCAACTCGATGCGTTTTTTAAACCATTCGCTCGCACGCTCGGGCATATCAGAGTCCCAATAAGAACGTGCCGCATAAAAGGCGTAACGCGGTTTCAGGTCTTCATCTTCAGGGCTGTAAAACGCTTTTTCCAAAGAAACGGCGTCAAGCAGGTATTTGTTCGCCATATTGCTGCGTGCGCCGAAACGGCCGCTGAGGACCGTATAGTCGCCATGAAGCGTGGCTT
Organism: Neisseria sp. P0022.S010; assembly: GCF_051956635.1. Taxonomy (NCBI): domain Bacteria; kingdom Pseudomonadati; phylum Pseudomonadota; class Betaproteobacteria; order Neisseriales; family Neisseriaceae; genus Neisseria; species Neisseria sp. P0022.S010. Next base: position 392 of record NZ_JBQCXF010000317.1, read on the forward strand.
CACTGGTATCTTGTTTGTCGGTTTCGATAAATTCGTGCAACACGCCGCGCCAGTAGAATGTTCCGTCATTGCGCAACAACAGCGGACGGTAATAAACCACGCTGCCCATGGCATTTCTCATGCGGAGGCGGTAACGGTCGGCTGTCAGCTCGGGCAATTCCAATTTACCTTCAAAGCGGTCGTCCGCATCAAAAATCAACACGTAATCGGTTTTGCCTTTTGCGTGTTTCAACGCCTGATTGCGGTTGTACGCAAAATTTTGCCAACCATCATGATGAATCTCGCCCGCGATGCCCTTTGCATCGAAAAAGCGGCGGATCACGCCGGCGGTATCATCGGTCGAGCCGGTGTCGCTGATGACATAGTAGTCAAGTTTAATGTGGTCGGTGATGTTGGCCAGTGTTTCTTCGATGATTGCCGCTTCGTTTTTGACAATCATATTCAAGCAGATGGTTTGGGACATTTTCAATAGCCGCATTGGTTTGGAAAGGTATTATTTTACTTTAGCATTTTGTTTTTTGCACACAAAATACTCAGGCCGTCTGAAGATTGCCTTTCAGACGGCCTGAAGTTTATTTTGCCTTATCTTTTTTCCTGACGGCGTATCAGATACACCGCCAACAGTGCAAACAAAACCGTCGGCAATGCACCCGCCAAAAATGGCGGTACGCCGTACAACTGGCTGGTAAAGCCGAAGAGCCGTCCGGCAAAGTGGAACAGCAAACCGAGGCAGATACCGCCGAAGAGTTTCAAGCCCATATTGCCGTGGCGCGTGGTTTGCGGCGTAAAGGCGAAGGCAACAAGCGCCATCACCCATGCGGCAACGGGATACACCAGCTTGCGCCACCATGCGATGGCATAGACTTGGGTATTTTGGTTGTTTTTTTCCAGATGGTCGATGTAGGTGGTCAATTCACCGACAGACATTTGGTCGGGCTTGACGAGCAATACGTCCATCAGGTTGCGTTTGACGGAAATCGGCCAGTTTTCTTCGGCGGCGGTGGAAACCTCGACTTTATCTTCGCCCAATATGCTGCGGCGGATGTTTTTCAGCTGCCAGCTGCCGTCGGGATTCAAAACGGCGGATTCGGCTTCTGCCGCTTGGGTCAGTTCATTTTTATCATTGCGCTCCCAAATTTTGATGCCCAAAAGCGTATGGTCGGGCAACATTTCGCGCACGTTGATAATGCTGTTTTTTTCTTTCAGCCAAAGGCCGGTATTGCCGGTGCTGATTTTGCCGTTGATGGCGGCGGCTTTGATGTTTTCGGCTTTTTGACTCAGCGTGGGTGCAACCCATTCGCCAAGCGCGACGGTGGCAATGGCGAAAATCAAACCGAACTGCGACAGAATCAACAGCAGCTTTTTGGTGCTCATGCCGCTGGCTTTGATGACGGTCAGCTCGCTGCCGGAAGCCAGTTGGCTGAGGGAAATCAGGCCGCCGATCAAAACGGCGAGCGGCATCAGTTCATAGGCGCGCGCAGGCATCTGCATTAAAACATACTGCCCCAATTTTGCGCCGTTATAGCTGCCTTTTCCAAGATCGCCGACTTCGTTGATGATTTCAAAAAAGCTGTACAAAGCGAGGAAGGCAAGGAGGGCGTAAACTGCCATAACCGCCATTTGACGGATGATGTAACGTGAAATCAGGTTCATTTTCCGCCTTTCAATGTCAGACTTTTGGCAACCGCCTGCCAGAAGGGTTGGCTGGGCATACTGCGCACGCGCAGCAGGACGACGGCAATCACAAACATGATGATGTGCATAGGCAGCAGTCCGAGCCAGAAATGGATTTTGCCGTCTTCCACGGCATTGCGCAGGAAGGTCAGCCCGTTTTGGTAAACCAAAAACAAACCGATGGCAATCAGGATATTGTAGGTATGGCCGCTGCGCGGATTGAAATAGGAAAGCGGCACGGCAAGCAGGCACAACAGCAAAACGCTGACGGTCAAGGAAATACGCCACATCAATTCCGCCTGGTGTTGGGGATTGCTGCTGCCAATCAGTTGGGCGGTCGGAATGGTACGGCGGTGTGAAACAGGGTCGATGAGTTTGGGCGTGGTGCTGATAATCAGGCTGAGGTGTTGGAAAGAAACGCGGTTGTAATCGGCTTTGCCGGGCGTACCGCTGTAACGGTAGCCGTCGCGCAATTCAAGCGTGCGTTTATTGTCGGTCAGCGAAAAATTGCCCTCTTTGGCAAAAACGATGTTGTCGTTACCGTTTTTGTCCTGCTCGCGCAGAAACAGGTTTTTCATGATGCCGGATTCAGTATCGAAGGTTTCGACAAAATAAACCCTGCCGTTGCGCTTGCCCAAGTTATTGAACTCACCGGCTTCCACCAAAGACAATTCCTGCTTCTGCTTCAAAATTTCGGCATATTCGCGGCTGCGCAACTCTGCCCACGGCATCACCCAAAGCTGCATGACGGCAATCAAAATGGCAAACGGCACGGCAAACTGCATGACCGGGCGTATCCATTGTTTCAATGCCAAGCCGCAAGAAAGCCAAACCGACATCTCGCTGTCGCGCCAGTAGCGGGTCAATACAGTCAACGTACTGATAAATGCGGTCAACACCAGCAAAAGCGGAGTCATGCCGATTACCCAGAAGCCGACCAAGGCCAACACGGCATCGATGGCGACACGCCCGTCGGCTGCGCGGCCAAGCAGGTTGATGGCCTGCGTGGACACCAATACCGCCAAGAGGACGACAAAGATGCCGACGGCGGTAAAGGAAAGTTCTTTAATAAAGTTTCTTTGGTAAATCATAAGATTGAGCGTGGTATACGGTTTATGGGAAACCTATATTTATTAATAAGGCTTCAGACGGCATGACACAAATGGAGTACAATGATTTTCATCTGTTCGGACGGTTGGTCAACAGGCCGTCTGAACAACCGACAACCGTTCCAATCAGGAGAATAAACGTGAAATTTAGCACAAAAGCCGAAACTTTGCAGGCTCAACAGGCAGGTGCGCAATTATTTGTCTGCGCCGAAGCATCGCAACTGAGCAACCCGACTGCCCTCGCCCTCTTCGCTTCCCTTGAAGAA
>NZ_JBQCXF010000318.1:0-3411 GCF_051956635.1 Neisseria sp. P0022.S010
AAAACAAAGGCCGTCTGAAAATCCGTTTCAGACGGCCTTTTTGTTGCCGGCCATATGGGCGCCTTTGTTTCACGATTCCACACAATATGGTAATCTTGAGCCGATTTTCACCATACATCCGAAAGGAACATCATGAGCCTGATTATTGAAGACTTGCAAGAAGGCCACGGCAAAGAAGCCGTCAAAGGCAAAGAAATCACCGTACATTACACCGGCTGGTTGGAAGACGGTACCAAATTCGACTCCAGCCTCGACCGCCGTCAACCGCTGACCATCACTCTGGGCGTCGGCCAAGTGATTAAAGGTTGGGACGAAGGCTTCGGCGGCATGAAAGAAGGCGGCAAACGCAAGCTGACCATTCCTTCCGAAATGGGCTATGGCGCACACGGTGCCGGCGGCGTGATTCCTCCGCATGCGACCTTGATTTTTGAAGTCGAGCTGCTGAAAGTGTACGAATAAGCATTTGACGCTTCAAAAGACCGAGGCCGTCTGAAACCCGCAGTTTGGTTTTTCAGACGGCCTGTTTTTATCAAGATTCGGTATAATGCCCTCTTTTACAAGCAAACCATTTCCCAAGGAACCCCCATGCTTTTACCTGAACAAGTCAAAACCCTGATTGAAGGCGTTACCCCTTGCGAACACGTCGAAGTCGAAGGCGACGGCCATCACTTCTTCGCCGTAATCGTTTCCTCCTCATTTGAAGGCAAAGCCCGCCTCGCCCGCCACCGCCTGATTAAAGACGGACTCAAGCCGCAACTCGAAAGCAACGAATTGCACGCGCTGTCGATTTCCGTTGCCGCCACTCCGGCCGAATGGGCTGCCAAACAGGCTTAATTTGGAATCAAACAAAAGGCCGTCTGAAAAGTTTTCAGACGGCCTTTTTCATACATACTGAAATTGAAGAATATTTAGTGTATTACAACCAAAAACGAATTAAACTTGGTTTAAAAGGATTGAGCCCAGTGCAATACCGAGCTCAATATTTAAGTTAACTAACCTGTCCAACTTTTGGGGGGCAGATCAAAGTGCGGTCAGTTTTTGAGAGCTTTTAAAACGCTTTAAAAATTGACCGTACTTTATATAGATGTTTTAAATTATATATCCATTAACTCATAAGAAACATTTCCTGTTTCTAGCAACTCAACAAATACTCTTTTAATAAAATCAAAATCTGTTATAACTTCACTTGCTGGAAAAGGTTCTCCCATAAAATCAACCAATCTTGGAACTCCAGTAAAATCGGACTTAGACCTAATCAAAAACTCCCCGTTATCCCCGTATTCAAGTAGAGTAAATAAATATCTCTCACCATCTGATTCCATCCTTAATTCAGATAAGCCTACTTCTGGTTCAGGTATAACTTCTAATCTAACGTCAGATCTATGATTCTTTGTGCTGTTAAGCATAGATAATATTTTATCTTTACCAATCTTAGATGCCATATCCCTATCTGCCAAAGTTATCCATTCACCCTCTTCTGATTTATATGCACATGAAAAAAATAATAAGCTATTTTCCATTCTTATTTTCCTTTATTGATGTTTGCCCTTGAATCCAAGTATAAGTTTTCAGTTTGTTCTTATCATCAACAGCATGAACAGTGGCCGATTTTAATCCTGCTTTTTCTGCTGCTGATGCAATGTCTTGACGACAATGCGTACATACATCACGCCCTTGGACATGGATCACCATATTTTTTCCTTTAGTCACACCTTTTTCATAAGCTTGTTGAATTGCACCTATTTCAGCATGTGCATCTCGCATATTAGCATTTGGATAAGGTGAACCGTTCTTTTGAGGTTTTTTATTTGCCACATTCTCTGCAATTAAAGTCAATTTATTAGGGTCTGAAAATCTATCCCCTTAAACAGCGCAGGCAATCGATATAAACGCCAAACCGCATTCGACAACACGCAATCGCTGTGTAAACCTTACCGGCACAACCGCCAAACTAGCCCTGCCGTTTCGGGAAAAACTGCACCACGTTCTCCCCTTGCGGCAACATCAATTTCTTCACGGCATGGCCGTACACGGTTTCAAGCGTGATGTTCAGACGGCCTTCTTTTTCAAAAATCTTATCCACACATTCCTTGGCCGCTTGCGGATTGCTGAACTTCAACGCATTCCACAATCCCAAGGTTTCCATGTCCTGCCAAAACGTCCCAGCTTTTTTATAGCTCAACTCAAGCTTGGCCGTGTCGGTTACCGGATCGTAAAAGCCGTTGTCAGCCAGCATATCGCCCAAGTCGTGCATATCAATCAGCGTGGGCGCTTCGCATTCGATGCCTTCATGGTTCAGACGGCCTGTCAGCTCGCTCAGGCTGTCGCGGCCAAAGTGGGTAAAAAACAATAATCCGTCGGTTTTCAAAGCGGCGGCCCAGTTTTTCAAAACCGGCAAAATATCGTCGGCGCGGCTGAGGCTGAGGTTGGCCCACAACATATCGGCGGATGCTTCAGGTAATGGCGCGGTCAGGGCTTGGCAATGCTGCGGGATGGTTTTGCCGGTCAGCTTCTGCCAAAAACCGCCTTTGCGCGCGGCGGCGGCGGTTTTCAAAAAATCGGCATTCGGATCGTATTCTTCAAACACGGCGTCGGGATAACGCGCGGCCAGCAGGCTGCGGCTGATGTCGGCATCGGCACCAATCAGCATGATGCGTTTGGGTGCATTGCGGACCAGCTGCAGGCGCTCGTCGGTGTCTTGGGCGAGATGGCGGTGAATCTGCCAGCGTTTGTCTTGTTCGGTCATGGTGGGTCGTGTCAGCGGGCTTTGCCCGACAATATTCTGTTTTTATGGTTGAAGGCTGTTTCATACGGCCTTTTCGACAAAATTGCGGTAAATTTCGGCAAACTCGTCGGCATGGCTTAAAAAGGGCGCGTGAGCGGCTTTGTCGATAAGGACCAGCTCGCTGTTGCTCAAATGGCGGTGTAAATATTCGCCCATGCGCGGCGGCGTGATGGCGTCTTTCTGTCCAAACACCAGCAGTGACGGCGTTTGAATAAGCGGCAACAACGGACGCGCGTCGGCATGGTTGACGGCTTCAAGCGCGGCCTGTAAGGCGGAAGGCGTGCCGCAGCGCGCCAAATCGGGCAATACGCGGTTTAAGATTTCGCTTGAATGCGGCGTATGCAGCAGTTGCAGTTGTAGAAACTGTTTAATATGTTTGGCATAATCCTGCTGGAATGCGCCGACCATCTTGCCCAAGGCAGGTTGCGCCAAGCCTTCGGGATAATCCGTGTCGGCAGTTAATCGGGCAAAACTTGCCGTCAGGCAGAGCGATTGGATTTTGTCGGGATAAAGCGCGGTCAGATACAGGGCAACCAGTCCGCCCAGCGACCAGCCGAGAATGTGTGCCGGCGTGTCGATTTGTCCGGCGAAGGCTTCGGCAACGGCGGCAATATCAAACGGTTCGG
>NZ_JBQCXF010000319.1:0-3409 GCF_051956635.1 Neisseria sp. P0022.S010
ATCATATTGTTATAAAAGCGTTTAAAAAGCAACAAGTAAATCTAACCGGCATGACCGTTGAAGTCGAAAAAATAACACTTTATCGGAAGAGTCAATTTACGAAACCAAAAGCATATAAAATTTGAGTCAGGATTCCGAATGCATTGAAAGAAGCTAACAAAAAGTGACTTGTTAAGAAACAAGCTGACAAAAAAACGGCACATCGTTTCCCAAACTTCACAAGCTTCCCAAAATGTATCAGCATAAAATCCCATAAAACAGGCTTTTAGCTGTTATTCGGCCGAATGGAGACTTTGGGCACGGGAATTGCATACGAGAGATTACGACGTAAAACCGCATAAAGGGGAGACTCTGAAGTGCGGCATATATATGGACAAGCAGTTTATGGTCGAGCAACACGTCCCAAAAGAAATCAAACCCCTTACAGGAAAATCGATATGAATAAAGTCTTTAAAGTTATTTGGAACCACTCGACCCAGACATGGACTGCGGTTTCTGAAATCAGCCATGCACACGGCAAAAAATCCGCTTCCGACAAGCGTAAAGCCGTAGCTGCTGTAGTTGCAGTGGCAGGTGCCTTAATGGCTTCTAGTGCTGCTCAAGCAGGTGCGGAATTGGGTGGTGGTAGCGCAACAGGTACAAATGCAGTTGCGGTTGGAGCGGCCTCAAAAGCAACCGGTACAGCCTCTTTTGCTGGTGGTACATCAGCTAATGCTGCTGGTGTAAGCTCTGTTGCGGTCGGTGGTTCTATGACTGCGGCTGAAGCTGCTCAAGCAGTTGGTAATAACTCTATTGCAGTAGGTTTTAAATCAAGTGCTTCTCAAACTGCTGACATTGCAGTAGGTTATAACGCTAAAGCTAATGGTACTTCTACTGGTTCTGATGGCGACGGCGTAGTAAATAATGCCGGTTCTGCAATGGCGATTGGTACCGACTCTCAAGCAACCGGTATCGTAGCAACTGCCATCGGTCAACGTTCTCAAGCCCTGGCAAACGGCGCGGTAGCATTGGGTGGCGACGCTCAAGCCAAACAAGGTTCTGACGTAGCAATCGGTCGCGGTTCTGTAGCCGACGGTATTTCTGCTTCTGCATTCGGTCCTGCTGCTCAAGCAACTGGTAAATACGCAGTGGCTTTGGGCGTACAAAGCCAAGCCACTTCAGAACAAGCCATCGCATTGGGTCGCCTCTCTCAAGCTAACGGCAAGTTTGCAACTGCTCTGGGTAACGGTGCTCAAGCAACAGCCCAAAACACTCTGGCTTTGGGTACAGAAGCTAAATCTACTATCGAAAACAGCGTAGCCCTGGGTAACGGCTCTACAACCAGCGCATTCGTACCTACTAACACTGCTACTGTTGGCAGCTACACTTACAGCGGCTTCGCAGGCGCAACCAGCGGCTTGGGCAACGGTGCAGTATTGTCTGTAGGTTCTGCAGGTAACGAACGCCAAATCCAAAACGTTGCCGCAGGTCGTATCAATGCAACTTCTACCGATGCAATCAACGGCTCTCAATTGTTTGCCGTAGCAAACCGTATCGAAAACCTGAATCCATTTGTATTCTCAGGCCACAATGGCAGCGGTAGCTCACCTGCTGAAGGCACATTCAAATACAACCCAAATTCAGCAAGCAACCCTCTGAAATTGATCGCCGGTGAAGGTCTGAAAATGACTTCAAACGGCACTAACGAATACACCCTGAGCGTAGTAGGTGGTGGTGCTAAAGGCGAAAAAGGTGACACCGGCGCTACTGGCGCAACCGGCGAAAAAGGTGAAAAAGGTGACACCGGCGCTACTGGCGCAACCGGCGAAAAAGGTGATACCGGCGCCGCTGGCGAAAAAGGTGACACTGGCGCAGCCGGCGCTAAAGGCGACAAAGGCGAAAAAGGTGACACTGGCGCAGCCGGCGCTAAAGGCGACAAAGGCGAAAAAGGTGACACTGGCGCAGCCGGCGCTAAAGGCGACAAAGGCGACAAAGGCGACAAAGGCGACAAAGGCGACAAAGGCGACAAAGGCGACAAAGGCGACAAAGGCGACAAAGGCGACAAAGGCGACAAAGGCGACAAAGGCGACAAAGGTGACAAAGGCGACAAAGGTGACCAAGGTGTAGCCGGCGCTACTGGCGCAACCGGCGACAAAGGCGAAAAAGGTGATACCGGCGCTACCGGCGCAACTGGTGCTACCGGCGCAACTGGTGCTACTGGTGCTAAAGGTGATACCGGTGCTAAAGGCGATACCGGTGCAACTGGTGCTAAAGGCGATACCGGTGCAACTGGTGCTAAAGGCGATACCGGTGCAACTGGTGCTAAAGGCGATACCGGTGCAACTGGTGCAACTGGTGCTAAAGGTGATACCGGTGCTACTGGTGCCAAAGGTGATACCGGTGCAACTGGTGCTAAAGGTGATACCGGTGCTACTGGTGCTAAAGGTGATACCGGTGCAACCGGCGACAAAGGCGAAAAAGGTGACACCGGCGTAACCGGCGCAACTGGTGCTAAAGGCGATACCGGTGCTACTGGTGCTACCGGTGCTACCGGCGCAACTGGTGCTACTGGCGCAACTGGTGCTACTGGCGCAACTGGTGCTAAAGGTGATACCGGTGCAACTGGTGCTAAAGGCGATACCGGTGCTAAAGGCGATACCGGTGCAACTGGTGCAACTGGTGCAACTGGCGCAACTGGTGCTAAAGGTGATACCGGCGCAACTGGTGCTACTGGCGCAACTGGTGCTACTGGCGCAACTGGTGCTAAAGGTGATACCGGTGCAACTGGTGCTAAAGGCGATACCGGTGCTAAAGGCGATACCGGCGCAACTGGTGCTACTGGTGCAACTGGTGCAACCGGCGCAACTGGCGCAACTGGTGCTAAAGGTGATACCGGTGCAACTGGTGCTAAAGGTGATACCGGTGCAACCGGTGCTACCGGTGCTACCGGCGCAACTGGTGCTACTGGCGCAACTGGTGCTAAAGGTGATACCGGTGCAACTGGTGCTAAAGGCGATACCGGTGCTAAAGGCGATACCGGCGCAACTGGTGCTAAAGGCGATACTGGTGCAACTGGTGCTAAAGGCGATACCGGTGCTACCGGTGCAACTGGTGCTAAAGGTGATACCGGCGCTACTGGTGCAACTGGTGCAACTGGCGCAACTGGTGCTAAAGGTGATACCGGTGCAACTGGTGCTAAAGGCGATACCGGTGCTAAAGGCGATACCGGCGCAACTGGTGCTAAAGGCGATACTGGTGCAACTGGTGCTAAAGGTGATACCGGCGCTACTGGTGCAACTGGCGCAACTGGTGCTAAAGGTGATACCGGTGCTACTGGCGACAAAGGCGAAAAAGGTGACACCGGCGCAACTGGTGCTAAAGTTGATACCGGTGCTACTGGTGCAACTGGTGCTAAAGGTGATACCGGTGC
>NZ_JBQCXF010000320.1:0-3405 GCF_051956635.1 Neisseria sp. P0022.S010
CTGTTTGTGGCGATTCCGGCCGTATTGGCGTACAACTTCCTCAATCGCGGTACAAAAACCATCGCGCAAGATATGGATGCATTTGCACATGACCTGCATGTCCGCCTTCTGAACCAAAAGGATTAAACCATGGCTTTCGGATCAATGAATTCCGGCGATGATGCGCCGATGTCGGATATCAACGTTACACCTTTGGTGGACGTGATGCTGGTGTTGCTGATTGTATTTATGATTACCATGCCGGTACTGACCCACTCGATTCCTTTGGAGTTGCCGACTGCTTCGGAAAAAGCGGCAAAAGAGGACAAGCAGCAGCCTAAAGATCCTTTGCGTTTGAGCATTGATGCCAATGGTGCTTATGTCGTTGGCGGTGATTCGGATGCCAAAGTGGATTTGGCAACGGTAACCGCCAAGCTGAAAGAGGCCAAAGCGAAAAACGAAGATGTGATTGTGGCGATTGCGGCGGATAAAGCGGTTGAATACGATTACGTCAACCAAGCCCTGCAAGCGGCACGCGAAGCCGGTATCAGTAAAATCGGTTTTGTAACGGAAACCAAAGCGCAATAATCTTTTGAACACAGTAAAGGCCGTCTGAAATTTGAGTAAAGTTTCAGACGGCCTTTTGTTGTATTTGGTAACTATATGTCCAGGCTGTATAATTAGCGGATTAAATTCAATAATGACAATACAGGAACCGCCATGACAGAAACCATCGAACGCGACAGTATGCAATACGATGTCGTGATTGTCGGCGCAGGCCCGTCGGGTTTGTCCGCCGCCATCAAACTCAAGCAGCTTGCCGAAAAGAATGGACGCGAAATCAGCGTTTGTGTGGTGGAGAAAGGTTCGGAGGCCGGTGCCCACTCGCTTGCCGGTGCTATCATCGATCCGATTTCTTTGAATGAGCTGATTCCTGATTGGAAAGAAAAAGGCGCGCCGCTGACACGCACAGTGACGAAAGACAGGGTTGTGTTCCTGACCAAGAAAAAAGCGTTCAACCTGCCGATTACCCCTAATTTCGACAACCATGCGAACTACATTGCCAGCTTGGGCGAAGTTGTCCGCTGGTTGGCAGAGCAGGCGGAAAATTTAGGCGTGGAAATTTATCCGGGCTTTGCCGCTGCCGAAGTGCTTTATCACGAAGACGGTTCGGTCAAAGGCATTGCGACCGGCAATATGGGCGTGGGTAAAGACGGCAAACCGACCGATTCATTCCAGCTAGGCATGGAGCTTTGGGCGCAGCAAACCATATTTGCCGAAGGCTGTCGCGGCTCGCTTTCCAAGCAAGTCATTGAACAATTCAAGCTCGACCAAAACAGCGAGCCGCAAACTTACGGCTTGGGCATTAAAGAAATTTGGGAAGTGCCGTCTGAAAAACATCAGCCCGGTTTGGTCATGCACAGCGCAGGCTGGCCGTTGGACAGCAAAACCTACGGCGGCTCGTTTATTTATCACTTTGACGAGAACAAAGTCGCTGTCGGCTTTGTGGTCGGTTTGGATTATCAAAACCCTTATCTGTCGCCGTTTGAAGAGTTCCAACGTTTCAAAACCCATCCTGAAATCCGCAAAACCTTTGAAGGCGGCCGCCGTATCGCTTATGGTGCGCGTTCGCTGATTGAAGGCGGTTTGCAAAGCCTGCCGAAACTCTCGTTCAAGGGCGGCGTTTTGGTCGGCGATGCTGCAGGTTTCCTGAATATGCCGCGCATCAAAGGCATCCATACGGCCATGAAATCCGCCATGCTTGCCGCAGAAGCCGTATTTCCTTTGTTAGAAAACCTCGAAGAAGTGGAAAGCTTCGACAGCGGCAAAGAGGCCACCGATTATCAGCAACGCTTTGAACAAAGTTGGCTGTATCAAGAGCTTTACGCCGCGCGCAATGTCCGTCCGTCATTCAAATGGGGCGTTTACCTCGGCTCCGTCTATACCGGTATCGACCAGATGATTTTCAGAGGCAAAGCCCCGTGGACTTTGAAACATCACGGCAAAGACAACGAGCAGCTCAAAAAAGCCGCTGAATGCAAGCCGATTGACTATCCGAAGCCCGACGGCGTTTTGACCTTCGACCGTTTGAGCAGCGTTTTCCTTGCCAACCTTGCGCACGAAGAAAACCAGCCCGACCATTTGGTGCTGAAAAATCCGCAGGTCATGATAGATGTAAACTACAAAGAATACGCCTCGCCCGAAACCCGCTATTGTCCGGCCGGCGTATATGAAATCGTCGAAGAAAACGGCAATCCGCGCCTGCAAATCAACGCCGCCAACTGTGTTCACTGCAAAACGTGCGACATCAAAGACCCGACGCAAAACATCACTTGGATTTGTCCCGAAGGCGCGAGCGGACCGAATTACGGCGGAATGTAATTTACTGTTTTGAAGTCAAAACCTGAAGGCCGTCTGAGAAGTTTCAGACGGCCTCTATCCTATTATTTCATCAATGGAAGCATTATGAACACGCACATTTGGCAGGCAGGCCGATTTGAAATCGCCTTAGACAAACCAAAAATCATGGGCATCGTCAATCTGACCCCCGATTCATTTTCCGATGGCGGCACCTATTCGCAAAATGTCCAAATAGCATTGGCACATGCCGAGCAGCTGTTGAAAGACGGTGCGGATATTCTCGATATCGGCGGCGAATCTACCCGCCCGGGTTCGGATGATGTTTCTCTTGAAGAAGAATGGGCCAGGGTACAGCCGGTTTTAGCGGAAGTGGCCAAGTGGAATGTTCCCGTCAGCTTGGATACGCGCCGCACGGTGATCATGGGAAAAGCCTTGGCGCAAGGTGGCGTCGATATTATCAACGATGTTGCCGCATTAAGTGATGAAGGCGCAGTCGCATTGCTGGCGCAACAGCCGAAGACGGGCGTGTGTCTCATGCACATGCAGGGTTTGCCCAAAACCATGCAGCTGAATCCGCAATATCAAGATGTCGTCGAAGAAGTCGCGCGTTATTTGAAAGCACGTGCGGCAGAATGCGTTCAAGCAGGCATTGCCCCTGAACGCATCACGCTAGACCCCGGCTTCGGTTTCGGCAAAAACCTGCAACACAACATCACCCTGATAAAACATTTGCCTGAGTTGATGGACGCAACCGGATTTCCCCTTCTGATTGGCGTATCGCGCAAACGTATGATTGGCGAGCTGACAGGCGAACAAGATGCTGCCAAACGCGTACACGGCAGCGTCGCAGCCGCTTTGGCCACAGTGGCTAGAGGCGCGCAAATCATCCGTGTTCACGATGTCAAAGCAACATCGGACGCTTTGAAAGTTTGGGAAGCATTGGGCGTATCGGCATAATGCCCGAATAGAAAACCAACAGGCCGTCTGAAACATTTGCCCGGCATCTTGAACAAGCAACAAGTTATGCTATAATCCGCTTCTACTCTTGACGGGTCTGTAGCTCAG
>NZ_JBQCXF010000321.1:0-3403 GCF_051956635.1 Neisseria sp. P0022.S010
CGCGTCAAACGGTTGAATAAAGTAGATTTGCCGACATTGGGGCGGCCGACAAGCGCGATGGTTGGTTTCATGATGGAGTCTTTCTGTGTCAAGTGCCGCCTAAAAACGGGAGCGGAACACAAGCAGGTGTTTTAAAAACACGGTTGATAAGGATAAGTGTAGGCCGTCTGAAAAGTCATGGCAACTTCAGACGGCCTTGATTTTAAAAAAACTTATTTCAAGCTGTCGATTTTCATTTGCAGCAATTCGCGGCCCACGGCAGTTTGCGGCAATTTACTCAAAGCAGCTTCGTAGCTTTGTACGGCTTCTTTGGTTTTATTTTGGGCAACGTAAACATCGCCTTTGGTTTCCAGCATCAAAGGCTCGAAATCAGCCTCAACCTGAGTATTCAGGGCATTGATGGCGGCATCGTATTTTTTTTGCTGCAACAGGACAACGCCCAAACGCTGGGCTGCCAAAGCTTGAACTAGCGGTGCGTTTTGGTTTTTCAGTACCCAATTCAAATGACCTTCCGCCACATCATAACGGCCGGCATCAAACTCTGTCGCCGCTACCATCAAGGTAGCTTGGGCTGTCGAAATGGAATCAGGATAGTTTTTTTGCAATTCAGCCAAATCGGCGTTGATGGCTTTGGGGTCGGTTTTTTGCTGCGCCTTTTCCACCATTTGCGCCAATACAGCGGCGGCTTCCTGATCTTTTAAAGCTTTTTGGCCTTGGTAAATGGTGTAACCCAAATATCCCAAAGCCGCCACGATCAGCAAGGCAAAGATCCAACGGCCGGTGCGTTTCCAAAAATATTTAAAGTTGTCTAACTCTTGTTGTTCTTCCAAATGGGCTGCCATTTATGCGTTCTTCCATTGTTGTAAAGTGTCTGTCAAATCAGCGGCGGCAACGGTTTTCTGTTCGTGTTTGCCCTGCATATCTTTCAGGGTAACCGTACCGTTTGCCAGCTCATCCTGAGCCACAATCAGGGCAAAGCGTGCGCCACTGTTGTCTGCTTTTTTCATTTGCGCTTTCAGGCTTTGATAGCCGGAATGCTGCATCACATTGAAACCTTGTGCGCGTAAGGCTTGCGCGTATTTCATCACCTGCAAGTCCGCACCTTCGCCTTGGTGCATTGCATAGACATCAGGCGCAGCGTTCACTTCCAGCGAGCCGTATTCACTCACCAAAAGCAGCAAGCGCTCAATACCCATCGCAAAGCCAATAGACGGCGCAGGTTTGCCGCCAAGTTCTTCAATCAAACCATCGTAACGGCCGCCACCGCACACAGTCGCCTGCGCGCCGAGTTTGTCGGTCGTCCACTCAAAAACCGTCTGATTGTAGTAATCCAAACCGCGTACCAAGCGCGGATTTTCAACATATTGGATACCCAAACCGTCCAACATCGCCTTGAAGCGTGCATAGTGGTTTTGCGAAGCCTCGCCCAAGTAATCCACCAAACGCGGCGCCGCGTTGCAGATTTCCTGCAAATCAGGGTTTTTCGTATCCAAAACGCGCAAAGGATTGGTTTTCAGACGGCGTTTGCTGTCTTCGTCCAGTTGCGCCTCATAGCGGGTCAAATATTCAACCAATGCCGCACGGTGTGCCGCGCGTTCCTCACGGTTACCCAAGCTATTGATTTCCAAAGTCAGGTATTCGCGAATGCCCAATTTTTCCCACAAATCGGCTGACATCGCGATGATTTCCGCATCGATATCCGGCCCTTCAAAACCCAAAGCCTCGATACCGACCTGATGGAACTGACGATAACGGCCTTTTTGCGGACGCTCGCGGCGGAACATCGGCCCCATATACCACAGCTTTTGCGGGCTGTTGTACAGAAGGTTGTGTTCGACCACCGCACGCAGACAAGAAGCCGTACCTTCAGGACGCAGGCTCAAACTCAAAGAATCGTTTGAATCAGAGAAGGTGTACATTTCCTTGCCGACCACATCGGTTTCCTCGCCGATGGAGCGGACAAACAAACCGGTTTGCTCGACAATCGGCGTACGGATTTGCTGATAGCCGTAAGCGCGTGTCCAACAACTAACCGTATCTTCAAACGCCTGCCAAAACGCAGCCGTCAGTTTGAAATCTTTTTGTTCGACAGGTAAAAGGTCGTTCATACCTTTTACAGATTGAATTTTTTGTGCCATTTCAATATGGGATAAGCGAAAATCAAATAGTTGGGCATTATAGCTGATTTTTAAGGGTTTGTGAGGTTGGGAACAAATCAAAAGGCCGTCTGAAAATCGGTTTTCGCATTCAGACGGCCTGTAAGCAGATTACAGAATCATATTCAATGATTCCCATCCTTCCCCTGCCTTTCAACTTAAATTTCTTAAAAATATATTCAATATAGATTCAATGTCGTTATACTTAGATTCTTTTCATCTCATCCCTATGCACATCATGAAAACACTGCGCTCTCTTTTTGTTATCGGCTTGTTGACTACCAGCCTATCTTCTCAAGCGATGGCTGCAAATAACGCCACAAATAATCAAGCCAAAATAGATTTAGTCAAAAAGGTTTATCTGTCTAAAGTGGATTTAGGCTCTGAACACAAACGTATTACCACGCCTGAACTACAAAAAATCATCCGACAATTCAATAAATTTGACACTAATATCCGTAAGCAACCCGATATGGAGATGGGATGTGACATGCCGATACATTACTACTTGGGATTTGGTCAGGATCATCCTGACAACTTCCATAAAACCTTGCAAGTCAAGGTCACTTCTCCCCATACCGTCCGGGCAACATTTAAACAATTTGACGGCCATAGAGTCGGTGCAGATTTCACGTTAAAATGTATAGAAGACCGTTGTTTGATAGATGATTTTAAGATGATTGGCGATCAAACCAGCATCAAAACTGATTATAAACTTGTTTTACGCAAACAAAAATGTGAGTGAGCCAACAAAACAAAAGGGCTGTCTAAACAAATGGAGCAGCCCTTTGATTTTGTAATCAAGGTCGTGAAGGATGCGGATTTAAGCGTACAGGCGGTAAATTAGGTTTTCCGTATTGGGAAACAGCTTGTCTGCCTGAAGCAGCTTTCCCTGACTGCATAACGCCGCTATCGTTACGTATTGGATGTGCGGCATACTCGTCTTGATTTAATTGTGAAACTTCTTCATTTACTTCATGCTCTACCACAAGTTCATACTCATTATCGTATGCCTTATTCTTACCAAGCCGAACTTCCCCGCCCGCCATAGCGGACACGGAAAACGCGGATAACATGATGATTATGCAGATTTTTCTCTGCATAATATTCTCCTTTTCTTAGATATTGCTTCTTTATCATTTCTTCAATTCATGCCATAAAAGCAAGCTCAAACAAAACCAGTTTCTCTGCTCGTTTGAAGAATCTATTTAAACACAAAACCTGCATCAATACATATCTATTATTAG
>NZ_JBQCXF010000322.1:0-3399 GCF_051956635.1 Neisseria sp. P0022.S010
GGCTGATAGAGAGAGAAGAAAAAGGAATAAAAAGCAAGCAGATATATTCATGTTACTGCGTGAATATATCTGCTTTTTTTGTGGGTAGTCGGTTCACGCTCCGACACGCCCACCCCGAAACCGTCCTATTCTGTTTCGACGATCTCGAAGCTGTGGCTCATTTTTGCCGCTTTACCCAGCATAATCGATGCGGAGCAATATTTTTCGGCAGACATCTGTACGGCGCGTTCAATCGCGCTTTCTTGCAAACCTCGACCATACACTTTGAAATGGATATGGATTTCGGTAAACACGCGCGGCGCGGTGTCGGCGCGTTTGGCAGTCACTTCGGCACGGCAGTCGGTGATTTTTTGGCGTTGTTTCTCGGCAATCATCACCACATCGATGCTGGAACAGCCCGCTACACCCAACAACAGCATTTCCATCGGGCTGGGGCCGCGTTTGACTTCGCCTTCAGCCGCCGCGCCTTCCATTACAACGCTGTGTCCGTTTGCCGTTGTACCGACGAAGCACATTCCGTCTATCCATTTTGAAGTAACTTGCATGGTGTCTTTTTTATCCGTAAAAGCATTAATCCGATATTGTAAACAATTTCAAGTGATAAACCTAGTCAGGCCATCTGAAAAATACAATCAATTACAATTGGTCTGAATGCATTATTCGTCCCGATACGCCCAATGGTTGACCGGCCCGTGCCCTGCCCCGATGCCCAAAGGATGGGAAATGGCGGTGGCAATATAGTTTTTTGCCGTTTGAACCGCCTCGGGTACGCTAAACCCTTTTGCCAACTCTGCGGTAATGCAGGCTGAAAATGTGCAGCCCGTACCATGCGTATGCGGCGTCGGGAAACGTTTGCTGTTCAGTTCGATGGTTTCGTATGGCGTAAACAACCAGTCGGTGCAATATTCGCTTTGGCTGTCGGCAAGATGGCCGCCTTTAATCACCACATTTTTCACACCCCAATCCTGAAGAATTTTGGCGGCGCGTTCCGCATCTTGGCGGTTTTCAATATTGATACCCGTCAATGCCTGTGCTTCGGGCAAGTTTGGGGTCAAGACGTCCGTATACGGCAGCAACAGACGTTTCATGGCTTCGACGGCTGAATTTTCCAACAACGGCGCACCGCCTTTGGCAATCATGACCGGATCCAACACGCGTTTGCCGAAGTCGCATTCGGCGGTTTGTTCCGCCACGCATTCGATGATTTCCGCCGTACCCAGCATGCCGATTTTATAGGCACGGATTTGGAAATCCTCCTGAATCGCGGCAATTTGCGCGGCAATCATGTCGGTCGGTATCGGATGCACTGCCGATACGCCCAAGGTATTTTGTGCGGTAACCGCGGTCAGTACGCTGGTGCCGAACACGCCGCGCATCTGAAACGTCTTCAAATCCGCCTGTATGCCCGCGCCGCCGCCGGAATCTGAGCCGGCAATCGTCAGCGTTTGAATAAAAAGTTCGTCCATAATATCCTCCTGTTTTTCAGACGGCCTTTTGCTTATCGTTATGGGAAGTCGTTTGGTTTTATTCGCAAGCAAAGGCATCCGCTGTCTATCTTTCCGAATGCCTTATCTGTTGTTTTACCAAAAACAAATGTATGTTCTCGGGCGAAATATCTTAACAAACAAAAGGCCATCTGAAAACTATTTTCATTTTCAGATAGCCTGTTCAATTTTAAACCTATTCAGGCTTAATCTTCGTATGCGTCAATCGGCAAGCAGGAGCAAACCAGATTGCGGTCACCATACACTTCATCTACCCGTTTCACGCTCGGCCAGAATTTGTGTTCGCGGACAAACGGCAACGGGAAGACGGCTTCTTCGCGGGAGTACGGATGCGCCCATTCGCCGGTTACGTCGGATGCAGTATGCGGAGCGTTGATCAGCGGATTGTCTTCTTTTGGCCATTCGCCGCGCTCGACTTTCAACACTTCCTGTTTGATTTGTTTCAGGGCGGCGATGAAGCGGTCGAGTTCGGCTTTGCTTTCGCTCTCGGTCGGCTCAATCATCAGCGTACCGGCAACAGGGAAGGAGACGGTCGGGGCGTGGAAGCCGTAGTCCATCAGGCGTTTGGCGATGTCGGTTTCGGTAATGCCGCTTTCGGCTTTAAGCGGACGCAAATCGACGATACATTCATGCGCAACGCGGCCGTTTTTGCCTGTGTACAGAATCGGATAGTCTTCGCTCAAACGTTTTGCGACGTAGTTGGCGTTGAGCAATGCCCAGCGCGTTGCCTGCTCCATGCCTTGTTTGCCCATCATGGTCAGGTACATCCAAGTAATCGGCAGGATGGACGCAGAACCATATGCTGCGGCAGCCACGGCAGTTTGATCGGCACTGGCGCTGTGGGTGTCGGTCAAAGCGTGTCCCGGTGCAAACGGGGCAAGGTGGGCTTTCAAACCGATAGGGCCGACGCCCGGACCGCCGCCGCCGTGAGGGATACAGAAGGTTTTGTGCAGGTTCATGTGCAACACGTCCGCGCCGACTTCGGCAGGCTGCATGATGCCGATTTGGGCGTTGAGGTTGGCGCCGTCCATGTAAACCTGTCCGCCGTTTTCATGGATGATGTGGCAAATGTCGCGGATGCCTTCTTCGTATACGCCGTGGGTAGACGGATAAGTAATCATGATGGCGGACAAGGCGTCTCGGTGTTGCTCGGCTTTGGCTTTCAAATCGTCAATGTTGACGTTGCCGCGTTCGTCAGTGTCGACAACGACGACTTTCAAACCGAGCATGGCGGCGGTGGCGGGGTTGGTGCCGTGGGCGGACTTGGGAATCAGGCAGATGTTGCGGTGTGCTTCGCCTTGGGCTTCCTGATAGCGGCGGATGGACAGCATACCGCTGTATTCGCCCTGCGCGCCGGAGTTGGGTTGGAAGGAAATCGCGTCAAAGCCGGTGATGGCTTTCAGGCTGTTTTCCATGTCGGTCAGGAGTTCGCGGTAGCCCGCGGTTTGGGTTTCGGGGGCGTAGGGGTGGATGTCGGTGAACTCCGCCCAAGTAATCGGCAGCATTTCGGCGGTGGCGTTGAGCTTCATGGTGCAACTGCCCAGCGAAATCATGCTGCGGTTCATCGCCAAATCGCGGTCTTCGAGTTTTTTCAGGTAGCGCAGCATTTCGTGTTCGGTGTGGTAACGGTTGAACACGGGATGCTGCAAGATATTGTCTTGGCGCAGCAATTCGGCGTTCAGACGGCCTTTGACATCATCGGCAAATGTGAACGTATCTTTGCCGGTAAACGCGCGGCACAAATCAACCAAATCTTCGTATGCCGACGTTTCATGGAATGCAGCCGCAACTTGAGTATCGTTGACGCGGCGCAGGTTGTAACCCGACTTCAAAGCAGCGGCAAACACTTGGTCTGCTTTCTCTTTGCTGCCGAAATCAACGGTAACGGTATCGA
>NZ_JBQCXF010000323.1:0-3391 GCF_051956635.1 Neisseria sp. P0022.S010
TCGGCAGCGTCAGATGTGGATAATAGACAGAGCTAGGATATTTGGTTACTTTGCCAGCTGCCATCGAGGCACAGGTAATATTAATATACGCATTCATGATCTTGATCATAAAATTGGCAAAAATGGAATACTGGAAGGTATTGGTGTCAAAACCGCTCTTTCATTCCAAAAATACCAAATCGACGAACTCGGCAAAGAAATCAGACCATGCCGTCTGAAAAAACGCCCGCCTGTCCGTTAAATTAATCTATCCCTGTTTCAGACGGCCTGAAGCAGGGATTTTTTATATCAAAATAAGGGGAAAACATGACTTGGCGCAGCCTGCTTATTCAAAACGGCGGCAAACTATCCTTGCAAAGCCGGCAACTGCTGATTCAACAAAACGGCGAGTCCCACACCGTACCATTAGAAGACATCGCCGTTATTATCATCGAAAACCGCGAAACCCTGATTACTGCCCCGCTCCTATCAGCCTTAGCCGAATATGGCGCAACCTTACTGACATGTGACGAACAGTTCCTGCCCTGCGGACAATGGCTGCCTTATGCCCAATATCACCGCCAACTCAAAATCCTCAAACTACAGCTGAATATAAGCGAACCTTTAAAAAAGCAATTCTGGCAACATATCGTCCGCCAAAAAATCCTGAACCAAGCATTTGTCGCAGACGAAACAGGCAATGATCTTGCAGCCAAACGGTTACGCACTTTGGCAGTTGAAGTCCGTTCAGGCGATACAGGAAACCGTGAAGCCCAAGCTGCCGCCCTCTACTTCCAAGCCCTCTTTGGAGAAAAATTTACCCGTAATGACAACAATGCCGTCAATGCCGCATTGAACTACACCTACGCCGTACTCCGTGCCGCAGTCGCACGCGCCCTGACCTTATATGGCTGGTTGCCTGCATTAGGCTTGTTTCATAGAAGCGAACTAAATCCATTCAACCTCGCTGATGACTTTATCGAACCCTTACGCCCATTGGCCGACCTGGTCGTTATACATTTGCATGAACAAGGCCGTCTGAAAACTGATCTGACCCCCAACATCAAACAAAACCTTATCAAGACCCTTCACTGTCAAATCTGCATCGAACGGCAACATTTCAGCACCTTGGCTGCCATCGACAAAATGATTTCTTCATTTCAAGCCAGCGTAACCGACAAAAACGCCAAACAGCTGAAACTACCTGAAATCTTGCCATTGAAAGAATACCAATATGAGTGAGGCCAAATTTATGAGGATTATCGTCTTCTTCGACCTACCAGTCACCACAGCGGCCAAGCGCAAAGCCGCCAATCAATTCCGCCAGTTTCTATTAAAAGATGGATACCAAATGCTCCAACTTTCCGTATACAGCCGTATTGTCAAAGGTCGAGATTCGTTGCAAAAACACCACAACAGGCTATGTGCAAACCTACCGCAAGAAGGGTCAATCCGCTGTTTGGAAGTAACAGAAAAGCAATATGCCACCATGAAACTACTATTGGGAGAGCTGAAAACCCAAGAAAAAAGGGTAAATTCCGACCAACTATTATTATTTTAAGCCCTATTTTTCAGACCAAATAAAACGGGAAACCCTTATAGAATAAGAGTTTCCCGTTTAGGTATTGTAGCACTGCGAAATGAGAAAGGGAGCTACAACTGTCGGCGGGTAATCCCGATATCCACATAGATTGTAGCACTGCGAAATGAGAAAGGGAGCTACAACCCCAAGCGTTCGCGGATGGTACGTAATGCGATTGTAGCACTGCGAAATGAGAAAGGGAGCTACAACTTCGAAGCCGATCATGACTTATTGCCCAAAATTGTAGCACTGCGAAATGAGAAAGGGAGCTACAACGATTCTGTCTTGTATATAAAGATTCATAATATTGTAGCACTGCGAAATGAGAAAGGGAGCTACAACGGTTGCCGATGATGAATACATCGTCCGCGCATTGTAGCACTGCGAAATGAGAAAGGGAGCTACAACCGGGGAGCATTATTCTTCATCTCTTTCTTTATTGTAGCACTGCGAAATGAGAAAGGGAGCTACAACATCACAAAAGTAGCTTGTGTTTTGGATAAAATTGTAGCACTGCGAAATGAGAAAGGGAGCTACAACAGACGCTCGGTGTTGGATCTAAAAATTCATATTGTAGCACTGCGAAATGAGAAAGGGAGCTACAACCCCTGAGCTTTACATTCAAAGAAAAATCGGATTGTAGCACTGCGAAATGAGAAAGGGAGCTACAACTGCCCCCGAAAGCGGAATGTTATTAATTTTATTGTAGCACTGCGAAATGAGAAAGGGAGCTACAACTATTTCGGCTCGCGCTCGATGCCGATAAAGATTGTAGCACTGCGAAATGAGAAAGGGAGCTACAACAGCTGGCTAAGAAAGGCGCAAATATCAAGCATTGTAGCACTGCGAAATGAGAAAGGGAGCTACAACCGCTCCATCGCAACAGAGACCAAAGACAGAATTGTAGCACTGCGAAATGAGAAAGGGAGCTACAACATTTGAGAGGGGTCTAAAATGTCAATCTGTATTGTAGCACTGCGAAATGAGAAAGGGAGCTACAACTTGGCCGAACAAGACCGATTTGAAAACCAGATTGTAGCACTGCGAAATGAGAAAGGGAGCTACAACCCCGTTTGGGCTGATGACACACCGTTGGAAATTGTAGCACTGCGAAATGAGAAAGGGAGCTACAACTTTCCATAATGGCTTTATTAGACCAAGCAAATTGTAGCACTGCGAAATGAGAAAGGGAGCTACAACGCCGACAAGGTTTGACCAACAAGAATGCTGATTGTAGCACTGCGAAATGAGAAAGGGAGCTACAACAAGGTTTGGCGCAGGTGGTCAACCAGTTCCATTGTAGCACTGCGAAATGAGAAAGGGTCTATCCAAATAAAAAAGCACCACCTAAACAGGTAGTGCTTTCATATTAATTTGCTTATTCAGCAGAATCAGCTGCTTTATCAACCAATTCAACCAATGCCAAAGGAGCATTGTCGCCTTTACGGAAACCGTATTTCAGTACACGAACGTAGCCGCCGTTACGAGCAGCAAAGCGTGGACCCAATTCGTCAAACAATTTAACTACAACATCACGATCGCGAGTGCGGTCAAAAGCCAAACGACGGTTTGCCAAAGAAGGTTTTTTACCCAAGGTAATCAAGGGCTCAACTACGCGGCGCAATTCTTTTGCTTTAGGCAAAGTTGTCACGATGGTTTCGTGAGTCAACAAGGAATTCGCCATATTGCGCAGCATCGCAGCACGGTGGCTGCTAGTACGGTTTAATTTGCGGTTGCCATTACGATGACGCATGTCATTATCCTTTAATCTTCAAACTTACGGCTTTTCTAAGCCTACAGGCGGCCAAGCTTCTAATTTGGAACCTAATG
>NZ_JBQCXF010000324.1:0-3379 GCF_051956635.1 Neisseria sp. P0022.S010
ATAATCGCCATTTATTTGTAAATTGACTAACCAAAAGGGTTTACAACTATCCTTTTGGTTAGTATTATTCGTTTCACTAAGTCATATGACTTAGCAAACAAACCCAAAAGGAATGCGTATGGAAACCCTAAAAGAAAGATTAATGGTGAAAATTGAAGATGCGGAAAGACAAAAACAAGATTGGCATCGTGCGGAAATTGTGGCAGCAGTTCGTAAACGCGGGAAAACAATTACTGCACTATCAATCGAATCCGGGTTAAGCGCGAATACATTAAAAAGCGCGTTGCAATTTAAATATCCAAAAGGCGAACGGATTATTTCAGACTTTCTCGGCATCCCACCTCAAGAGATTTGGCCTAGCCGTTATCCCAAACAGGTTTAACTTACTCAAAAGAGTAAACAAAAGTTTATATCAGGAGCAGTAAATGAGCAACACCATATCCTTAGAGGAGCTGAAAAATTTAAGTTTGCCCTGTCTTCCCAAGAACCTAGAAAGCATTAGATACCGTGCCAAAACGCAGGACTGGCCGTACATCGAAGAAGTTGGCAAAGCGCGTGGAGGCCGTCTGAAAAAATACTTAATCGCTTCCCTTCCTGCCGAAATCCGAGCAGCCATCATGAAACGGCAGTCGGACGAGCTGGCAGAGAAGATGCCGAAAATGCTGCCCCAAGTCAGACCGGGGACGGCGATGTCGGCTCAGGCACTGGCTGAAGCGGCCAAGCTGTTGAATGAGAAACAACGGTTGGTGGCGGATGCGCGATGTGCGGTGGTGGCGGCGGTGTTGGGTATCAAATATCAATACGGTTGCTCTGGGAAGGCTGCGGTGGCTCAGTTTTTGGGCTTGCTGGCAGAAGGTAAATTGGACGCGGTCACACTTGGGAACTTGGAAAAGGCCAATGACCGCAGCCGGTCGGCGAAGGTTGGCGAACGTACTTTAGACGGCTGGATTTCTGCCTACCTTAAAGCGGAAAACGCGACGGAGCGGTTGGTTGCTTTGGCTCCGAAGACGACGAAGGCGGTCAAGCCGATTGAAAGTTACGGATGGTTGCCGATGTTTATGCAGTTTCACAATATTCCGTCCGCGCCAAAGCTAGCGCACAGCTACCGCCGGTTTGTGCAGTGGGCTGAAGCGGAAAATATGCCGGTCAATGATGTGCCTAATTTGAGTATGGTGCGGCGCGTTTGGGACAAACTGCCGATGATTATGCAGGAGCGCGGCAGGAAAACGGGGGCGGCTTATAAATCGCTGCTGCCTTATGTGAAACGTGATTGGGGGGCTTTGAAGCCTAACGATGTTTGGATCGGAGACGGACACAGCTTTAAGGCGAAGGTGGCGCACCCTGTACACGGCAGACCGTTTAAGCCGGAAGTGACGGTGATTATTGATGGTTGTACGCGGTTTGTGGTCGGTTTTTCGGTGTCGTTGGCTGAAAGTTGTGTGGCGGTATCGGACGCTCTGCGTATCGGGGTCAAGCACTTTGGTTTGCCGATTATCTACTACTCGGATAACGGCGGCGGCCAAACCGGCAAGACGATTGACCATGAAATCACGGGTATTACGTCCCGACTGGGTATCCGCCATGAAACGGGTATCGCGGGCAACCCGCAAGGCCGAGGCATCATTGAGCGATGGTGGAAAGACAATCTGATTGAGATGGCGCGGCAGTATGAGACGTTTGCGGGCGCGGGGATGGACAGCAGCACGAAGAACCTGATGTACCGCAAGATGGAAAGTGCTTTTAACGCTTTGGAAAAAGGCAAGGATTTGACGGAGGAACAACAGAAATATTTGAAAAAACTGCCGAGCTGGTCGCGTTTTATCGCGGATGTGGTCAAGTGTATCGATGATTACAACAACCGTCCGCACGGCGAGCTGCCCCGACATCCTGAAGGCGGGCATTATTCGCCGAAGGCTTATCGGGAAATGAGGCTGGAACAGGACGGGATTGCGCCGGATATGTTGTCGGCGGAAGAGCTGGCGACGATGTTTATGCCGCAAGAGGTACGAAAGGTACATCGCGGTTGGCTGGATTTGTTCAACAACTCTTATTTTTCGGTCGAGCTGGCGGAGTATCACAAAGACGAGGTACGGGTCAGCTACGATTTGGACGACGCTGATTTTGTCAATGTATTTGATATGGACGGCAAGTTCATCGCTAAGGCGCAAATCAACGGCAATACCCGCGAGGCGTTCCCGGTCAGCCGACGCGACCAACTGGCGGAAAACCGCCGAAAAGGCAAAATCAAGCGGGCGGAAAATGCAATCAAGCTCGCGAATGCGGAAGTCAATCCGGCACTGGAACAGGCGGCAGCTTGGGACGAGCTGGGACATTTGGGCGGAAACGTCATCGAGGCGGAGTATGCGGTATTGCAGAAAACGGGCACAGACGATTTTGTGCTGTTTGAGGCGGATAGAAGTTAAAACGGTTTAAACCTCTTTTAAAAGGACTAAAAAAATGAAACAAATCAATCATACATTGCAACAAAAACTGGCTGAATTTAAAGCCAAATCAGGGATGAACCAAACCCAACTGGCACGCGGTATCGGTACTTCGCCGGCATCCATCAGTATGTATCTGAATGGCACTTATGCGGAAAAAGGCGGTAATTATGAAACCATCGAGCCGAAAATCGAGGCGTTTTTGGAGATGCAGGACAGCAAAGCGAAACGTGAAGAGCTGGTGTTGGGTTTTGTATCGACTAAGACGACCCGCCGAATCGCGGAAGTGATGCGCGATGCGCACGAAGGCGGCGAAACGGTGGTGATCTACGGTCAGGCTGGCTTGGGCAAGACGCAGGCGGTCAAAAACTACTGCGAGAAAAACCCAGCGGCCATCTTGATTGAGGCTAATCCGAGCTTTACGGCTTTGGTCTTGATGCGCAAGTTGGCGACGGCGGCGAAGGTATCGGCGATGGGCAGTCTGAATGATTTGTTTGAGTCTGTATCTGACCGCCTGCGCGATTCGGGCCGTCTGATTGTGGTCGATGAAGCGGAAAACCTGCCGCTACGCGCCCTTGAAATTGTACGCCGTCTGCACGATGAGACTGGCTGCGGCTTGGTGTTGAGCGGTATGCCCCGACTGGTTGCGAATTTGCGCGGTAAGCATGGCGAGCTGGTGCAACTTTATAGCCGAGTGTCTGTTGCGCTGAATTTGGGCGAATCTTTGCCGGATGACGAACTCTTTGAGATTGCGAAAGCGGCTTTGCCTGATGCGGACGAAGAAACGCTCTTGGAACTGGTTAAACATAGTAACGGCAATACGCGCCGGATGAGCAAATTGATGCGCGGCGCGGTACGCACGGCGAACAAGAACGGTATCAAGATGCAGGCCGGTATCGTTAAGAAATACAGCTCCCTGATTATCCGATAAGAAAGGC
>NZ_JBQCXF010000325.1:0-3367 GCF_051956635.1 Neisseria sp. P0022.S010
ACGGGGACAGAGCGACAGGTGCACGGCAAGGGCAATGCGGTTAAAAAGACTGAGACGCACTTGGTCTTTCTGTTTGGAAATCAGATCGGTTATTTTGCGGCATTTTTTCATGGCGTTTTCCTGTCAGGCATGGGAGAACCATTTGATTTGCAGACACTGGCGCAAGGTTTCGCGCGCGCGGTGCATAATAGTGTGGTAGTTGGCATGGCTGATGCCGCATTGTTCACGGATTTCATCGCTTGAAAAGCCGAGAATCTCTTTCATGGTGAACACGCGGGCGGTATTTTCCGGCAGATGGTAGAGGCAGGTCTGTAAAACTTGATAGAACTCTTTATTGTTCAAACTGGCTTCGGGCGAGTTCCAACCCTGAGGCTGTCCTTCGTCCGTCCAATGCCCGTCGGAGGCAAAATGTCCTTCAAAGGCTTCATCCAAAGCTTCTTCGTCGCGCGTGACGAAAACTTGGCGTTGCCGCCCGATTTGGCGCAAACAGTCGGTGATTTTGTTTTTTAAGATTGCAAACAGCCAGCTGCTCACTTGGGCGCCGCCTTTGAAACCCTCGGCCGCACGGTAGGCGGAAAGCATGGTTTCCTGTACGAGGTCTTCCGCCAAATCGGGGCGGTCGGGCAGCTGGATATGGGCAAAGCGCAACAGCAGTTTGCGGGATTCGACAAGCTCGGCATCGGTCAGTTCGGGTAGGGCCATAATGTATCAGTATGAAATGAATGATCAATATGTTTCTGATTTTACGCTGATACGGAAAGAGCATGCGATTGAATCTATAAACGATTTCAGTAGTTTTTTTGTTTCGCCAAAACCGACTGTACCCGTTTCAGACGGCCTTGATTTATGCCGCAACCAAAATGCCCTGTTCCCGCCAATCCGTCCATTTTTGCCTTAATGCGTCCTGCCAAGCATTTTCAGACGGCATGAACTCTGCCAGCATGGTTTGCAGACCGTTTAGGGAAGTGGGCGTTTCTGCCAGCGTTTCCAGCAATAATGCACCGAATCCATCAAGCGTTTGATACATCACGTCGTCTTCCTTATCGCGCCACACCAAAACAGCAGTTTCCGCCTCCTGCAATTCGTCCGTTACATCATACTGATAACGGCGCACAAAGGCGGCGGGAGAAAGGGTGTAAGCTAAATCGTCTGAATCGGCGTGGGTTGTTTGGCTATCGGTTTGTGCGGTTTCGGCGAGCAGCTGGGTGTGTTCAAAGTCCATCAATGCCAAGAGGTCGTCTGAAAGCGGCAGGCTTTGGCAATATTGGAGGAACTCGCCGGGGATTTCTTGAAAATAGGGCGTTTGGGCGCGCACGTCGCGGACGAAACCTTCTTTCAGACGACCCCATTCTTCGCTGTCAAAGTATTGCAGCGTTTCGGTATAACAGCGGTCGATAAAGCTGTGAATATTGTTGCGTATCAGGCGGATATAGACGTTCAAGCGCTCTTGCGGCAGTCCGTCTGCGGCTTTGCCTTCGCGTATGGCTTGGGCAAAGCGGTGTTGGTATTGGGCGGAGGTTTCAGGCTGCACGGCGGTATTCCTTTCCGGCACGCATTTGATAGTCGGCGATTTTGGCGACTTCGGCTTCGAGTTCGGCAAAAGGCGGAAAATTGAAATCGCGTTCTAACAGAGTGGGCGGAATCGTCGGCAACTTGGCATAGGCCAGTTCGAGCAAGTCCCAAACGGTCGGCAAAACTGCCGCGCCATGGGTATCAATCAATAATTCGGGCGTTTCGACATCGTGTCCGGCGATGTGGATGTAACACACGCGCTCTGCGTCAACGTTTTCCAAAAAGGCTTCGGGCGACAACAGTCCATGGTTAACGGCGTTGACGTAGATATTATTCACATCGAGATGAATGCCGCAGTCGGCTTCGCGGGCAACAGCGTTGAGAAACTCGACTTCGTTCATTTTGGCAAGCGGGGAATGCAGGTAGTAGGAAGTGTTTTCTACGGCAATGCGGCAGCCCAACCGGTCTTGAACTTCACGGATACGCCGCGCGGTATGTTGCACCATTTCTTCAGTGAAAGGCAGCGGCAACAAATCGTAAAGATGACCGCCATCGTGGCAATAGCTCAAATGGTCGGAGAAAAACGTGCAGTCATAACGGCGCATCATTTCTTTGATGCCGTCTATCAAGTCGGTATCCAGCGGGGCTTGTCCGCCCAATGACATGGATAATCCGTGCAATGCCAGCGGCAGCCGCTCTGCCACGCGGTCAAACTGTTTGCGCGCCCTGCCGCCCATTTTCAGCCAATTTTCGGGGGCGGCTTCGATAAAGCGTATCGGGCTGTCGTCTGAAAGCGAGAGGAAGTCTTCCGCCAAGTCGCGGCGGTAGCCCAAGCCTGCATGTTGAATCATGGTGATGTCCTGTTATGGTGCCGTATGAACGACAAAGTCGCATTTTCGTTTATAAAATGCGACTTTGTTAAAGGTATATTGCAGGATTATTTAGAACCGCATTTACCTTCGCCGCATTTGCCTTCTACTACTTTGGCAGCTTTGGCTTTAGATGCTTTGCCTTTTTTAGCGTGAGTTTTTTCCACGGTTGAACCGCATTTGCCTTCGCCACATTTGCCTTCGCTTGCTTTAGAAACAGCGCTTGCACCGCATGAACCTTCACCGGCTTTAACCGCACCGCAAGAGCCTTGAGCAGATTTTTGAACACCTGCTTTGCTGCTTAACGGTTTATCAGCGGCAACAACACCGGCAGCCAGAGACAGGGACAATGCACCGGCCAGAGCAGCAGCTACATTTTTTTTCATTTTAACTTCCTTTTAAAAATATGGGTTTAAATAAATCAAGGGATAATATCGGGCATTTAAAGTCGGCCCGCGACCGTGAATCATTAAAGAAAATGCTTGATGCGGCAACAGCGTTTCTTCAGCAGGGCATCCAAAGACAGACCGCCTGCGCCCTGCAATAGGACAGGAAATAAAACCACCAAATAAATCAGTGCCATTTTATAACCGTTGTCGCACACATTGTACCCCAAGCCGGCATGTACCGCAGACCATGCGACAGCCGTTACGACCATCAATCCCAGCGCGGACAGCCGCGTTGCCAAGCCGACGATGAGCAGCGCAGGCAAAACCAGTTCCGCCCACATGGCCAAATTCCAGTTGACCGTATCCGGCAACAAATTGAATGGAAAGGGAAATTGACTGTTGATATCTGCAAACCAGTTTTCCCCGTTCCATTTTTCCAGGCCGGACTCAAGAAATTCATACGCGGCAAAAAGTCTGAGCGTCAACAAGCCGAAAGCAGCCTGCCAAGAGGGGTTGGATGAGGTGTTCATTTATTTTCCTTATTGATGTGTGTTGAATAGGATGGGACGAAAAATCAATCGGCACCATCCCATATTT
>NZ_JBQCXF010000326.1:0-3367 GCF_051956635.1 Neisseria sp. P0022.S010
ACTATATCTAATTTTGTACCAGCCTAATGTTTGCCTGCGAACACGTCAAACATCAAACTTCAACATCATTTAGATATAAAACTCAATAAGAGTTAAAGGCCGTCTGAAAATACAAATTTCAGACGGCCTCATGTTTTCAAACCACTCTGAGCAGGTATATTTACAGATAGACGATTTCGCCTGTCCGCCCCCTGCTCTCTTGGCTTGCCCACCAAATAAATTGCGGCAGGACATCTTCGTAGTTTTTACGTTCACTTTTCGATTCACCCGGATGCGATTTGATACGTTGCGGCGAATTGATGGCACCCGGCACCAAAACATTGGCACGCAGGTTGTCAAAACGTTCCCACTCATCCGCAGCCACTTTACACAAATAATTGAGCGCGGCTTTGGAGGCACCGAAACCGCCCCAATAGGCTTGCGGTTTTTCGCCGTGGCTTTCGCCGACAAAAATCACAGAAGCGTCTTCGGATTGCTTCAACAATGGGAACAGCGCACGGGTCAAGCCCATAGGCGCAACGGTATTGATACGGTATTGGTTGACCCATTCCGATACGGTTTGGAAGTCCAATGGCGACAAGGCATAGAAATAGCTGGCGCAATGCACCACGCCATCCAATTTTCCGCCGGTTGCTTCATCAATAGTTTCCGCAAATTGCTTAAACTCTTTCTCCTCAGCGCTCATCAAATCAAAGCAAATGGCAAACGGCTCAGGGCTGCCCGCAGCCACAATGGCATCATATACTTTTTCCAAACGCTTTTGATGACGAGCCACCAAAATGACAGTCGCTCCGGCAGCCGCATAGGCTTTGGCAACCTGCTCGCCCAAGCCTTGGGATGCGCCGGTAATCAAGATGGTTTTGTTCGCTAATGTCGTCATGACTTTTCCTTGAACTTTATGGTTTCGGATATTGTATCGGCTTGGTAAGTTTTGTAAAGTCAAAAAGGCCGTCTGAACATTCAGACGGCCTAAGTTTATTCAACCTGCAAATCCAGCATAAGCTTTTCAGCCGCGGCAAAGCCTGACTGAACCGCTGCTTCCAATGTTGCCGGATAGCGCGGATGGAGATAGTCACCGGCCGGATAAATACGGCGATGGTGCAGCCATGAGAAATCAGGTTGTACAAAATCAACCGTTGCCGCCGTAGTCGCGCGTTTTTCCGTAATAATGCGTACGGCTTCGGGCTTATCCAAATCCGGACAAACTCGCTTAATGTCCGCATGAATTTTCTCGGCCAAATCTTTATCCTTCCAAGCCTCGGTGCAATCGGAAACGCTGATGACAACCGCAACTTCATTATCCGGCAAACCCAACGCCCCCCGATGCAGCACCCATTGCGCCGCACCATCGGCAAACCCGGTTAAAGGTGCAGGCAGTTTGGCTGCTTGGGCATAACGCAAATAAACCGTGGTAATCGCATGATAGTGCAACGATTGATAGGCCGTCTGAATATAGTCAGGCGTATCTTCAGGCAGAAGTGCGTCAACATGATATGGCGCAACAGCCAAAATCACCGCATCAAATACTTCACCATTGATTTCAATTCGGCCATCAATATGATGGTTTAAATGGGAAACACGAGTTTCAAGATATATCTTTGCACCATGTTTGTGCAGAAAATCCAAAGCCGGTTCGGCTACGATCCGTCCTAAATCCTGCTTAGGCAAAAGATAATCGCTGTTCGCCTTTTCAGACCATACGCCATCATTCAATACATTACATAAAATGCGCAACGATGCCTGTTCTAACGGCGTATTTAAAGCACTCCAAACCAAAGGTTGCCAAAATTGGCCAAGTAGGCTGCGGGGAATATTTCGTGTTCTCAGCCACTTCGCAACCGTCAAATCGGTTTTATGATGAGCTGCCCAACGTCGCAATGCCGACATATCCGACAGCAATTTGATTTTCAATGAAAAAGAAAGATTTTTCGCACGCAGGATACCGACAAGCAAATACCAAGGTGCAGGCAGAGAGGCTGTCTGAAACTGCAATCCTTCATGGATGTACCATTGCAAAGGCTGGCGTAAAAAGGCTGATTCAGGTTGAACGCCAATATGTTGCATCAAAGTTTGAACACCATGATACGCACCCAATAAGATATGCTGCCCATTATCCAAAAAGCTGAATCCATCATCTTTTCCGGACAAGACACGCGCCCTACCGCCAGCCTGTCTCCCGGCCTCAAACAAAGAAATATCGGCTCGATGAATCAGGGAAACCGCCGCAGACAAACCTGCCCAACCGGCACCAATCACAGCAATTTTTGGACGCTTAGTATTCATGGTTTAAATCCAAACAGCCAAGTTTTCAATGCAATACGTTTTTTACGGGGAGAAGGAATTGCAATTTTATAAGTCAAAACATTTTGCGCACCATCACGGTCGATTTCATTCAACAACGCATAATAAATAGCCGCCATAATCAGGCCGACTTTTTGCGATTTCTTATCCTCAGCCGGCAAAAGCGACATCGCTTCACGATAAGTTTCACGTGCCCTATTCACTTGAAATTGCATCAATTTTGCAAAATTGTCTGTCGGTTTGCACTGCATAATAACGTTGGCAGGTACGTCAAACTTCTGCATTTCCTCTATCGGCAGATAAATTCTTCCCTGTCGCGCATCTTCGCCCACATCGCGAATAATGTTCGTCAACTGCAAAGCCAAGCCCATTTTGTCCGCATATTCCAAAGTTTTCGGATTGGAAAAACCTAAAATCCGCGCAATAAGACGCCCTACTACCCCTGCAACACGGTAGCAATACAGCTTTAATTCATCAAAACTACCATAACGAGCCTGCTCCAAATCCATCTGCATGCCATCAATCAAAGCTTCAAATTCATTCTTCGGCAAGTCAAAATTTGCCCGAATATCTTTTAAAGCCTGATGAACGGGATGCTCAGGCATCTCATTGTTAAAGACTTTCTCCAAATCACTGCGCCACCAATTCAATGTTATCTGAGCTACATTTGGATCGGTACAGCCATCAACCACATCATCTAGTTCGCGACAAAAAGCGTATAAAACAGTGATCGCATTTCTTTTTTCTACCGATAAAAAACGAAAGCCGGATAAAAAACTGGAATGGCTTTCTGCAGCCTTTTGATGACAATAATCCAAAGCAAGCACTGTGTATCCTAAAAATATCGTTATAAATAATTAGCAGGGATTTTATCTGTATTTAAAAAAGTACGCCAATATCAAATCTCATCTTACAACAAGGCCGTCTGAAAACTAATCTTAAGTATCTTTCAGACGGCCTAGCCAATATCGAAGCCACCAATATCACCACCAACAGCTGTATCAAAGAATAGCCCCTCTGTACAGTTGCCCTATTCCGTTTTCCGTCAAATGACTTTGAGTACATA
>NZ_JBQCXF010000327.1:0-3362 GCF_051956635.1 Neisseria sp. P0022.S010
TTACCAGCAACTTCAAGCACTACGACAAATCTTTCAGACGGCCCGAAGATGCCGAGGCCGCCTCACAAGGCCGTCTGAAAGTCATGCTGTTGGAAGAAAGCGGATACAGCAAAAACGTGTCTTTAGGACGCGTGACCAGCCATCACCGCTTCGTCAAACATTTTGAAAAATGGTTGGAAAACTGCCGTCCGGGCGAACAAGACGTCGTCTTTTCCGCCTATCCGCTGATTGCCACCAACCTGCTGTTGGGCAAACACAAAGCGCGTTTGGGTTACAAACTGATTGTCGATGTGCAGGACGTATGGCCGGAGTCTTTCTCCTCGGTCGTACCGTTTTTGAAAAAAGTACCGCACAACCTGCTGCCCTCTGCTTCACGCGCCAACCAAGCCTACCGCTACGCCGACGCGCTGGTTGCCGTATCGCAGACTTATCTCGACCGCGCCAAAGAAGCCAATCCGAACGTACCCGGTGAAGTCGTCTATATCGGTGCTGACTTTCCCAAACTCGATGCCGCGCCTGCCAAAGATTTTGGCGACGATAAAACCCGCTTTTTCTACTTGGGCACGCTCAGTTACAGCTATGACGTGGAAACCGTGTGCAAAGGCGTTCGCAAGCTGTTGGACGCCGGCGAAAACGTCGAGTTGCACATTATGGGCGGCGGCCCCGATTTGGACAGGCTCAAACAATACGCCTGCGACGGCATCAAGTTTTACGGCTACATTCCTTACGCCGAAATGATGTCGGTCGCCAAAGGCTGCGACATCTCCGTCAACGCCATCCATTCTTACGCCATGCAGTCGATTACCAACAAACTCTCCGACTATATGGCTTTACAAAAACCGATTCTGAACAGCCAGGTCAACGACGAAGTTGCCGAAGTCCTTACCCTGCTGCCGCATGCGAACTACCGTTCCGGCGATGTGGACGGTTTCGTTCAAGCCGCCAAAGATATTTTGAAGCGCAAAAACGATCCTGTTCAGTCCGAAGAAATCGTCCGCCGCTTCAAACGCGACGTTGCCTATCAAAAAATCGTCAACCTGATTGAAAGATTAGCTCATGAATAAATTTTTCAAACGCCTGTTTGACATTGTTGCCTCCGCTTCAGGGCTGATTATCCTGTCGCCTGTGTTTTTGATTTTGGTGTACCTCATCCGCAAAAACCTAAGCTCGCCCGTGTTCTTCATCCAAGAGCGGCCGGGCAAAGATGGCAAGCCGTTTAAAATGATTAAATTCCGCTCCATGCGCGATGCAATCGATAAAGACGGCAACCCGCTACCGGACAGCGAACGCCTGACCGATTTCGGCAAAAAATTACGTGCCACCAGTTTGGACGAACTTCCTGAATTATGGAATGTCTTAAAAGGCGAGATGAGTCTAGTTGGCCCTCGTCCGCTGCTGATGCACTACCTGCCGTTGTACAACGACTTCCAAAACCGCCGCCACGAAATGAAACCGGGCGTGACCGGTTGGGCTCAAGTCAATGGCCGCAACGCCATTTCATGGGATGAAAAATTTGCCCACGATGTTTGGTACATCGACAACTTCAGCTTTTGGCTGGATATTAAAATTTTGTTCCTGACGGTTAAAAAAATCTTCGTCAAAGAAGGCATCTCAGCCGAAGGAGAAGCCACCATGCCTTATTTCACGGGTAATAAAACTGATGAAAAAAAATAATATACTGATTCTGTCGGCAGGTCGCCGTGTCGAATTGGTGCAGGACTTTCAAACCGAAGCCGCACGTTTTTCAGACGGCATCGGCGTTTTTGCCACTGACCTCAACCCACACATGTCTTCTGCCTGCCATGTTGCCGACCGCGCTTTCAGCGTGCCGCGTATCGATGCAGCCGAATACATTGACAGCATTCTCGAGCTGGCCCAACAACACGACATCGGTCTGATTGTGCCAACCATCGATACCGAGCTGCTCAAACTGGCCGAAGCACGTGACCGTTTTGAAGCTGAAGGAATACATATTGTCATTTCCGATGCAAAGCTGATTACCCTGTGCTGCGACAAGCGCCTGACCGCAGGCCTGTTTGCACAATACAGTATCCGTTCGCCTGAAATTTACGAACGTGACCGCCTGGTTTTCCCATGTTTTGCCAAGCCTTATGACGGCAGCCGAGCCATCGGTGCGAAAAAAATCAACACACCGGCTGATTTGACTGTCGACATTACCGAAGACCCGAAAATGATGTTCGCCCAATACATCGATATCGAGAATACTTTCTCCGAATTTACCGTCGATATGTATTACGACCGTCAAGGCCGTCTGAAATGCGCCATTCCTCGCGAACGTTTGGAAGTGCGTACCGGCGAAGTCAGCAAAGGCGCAACCCGACGCAATGCCCTATATGAAGAGCTGGTTGAAAAAATGGCCGTATTGGAAGGCGCACGCGGCTGTATTACCGCACAATTCTTCGTCAGCAAAACCGACAGCACGACCTACGGTGTGGAAATCAACCCGCGTTTCGGCGGCGGTTTCCCGCTGACTTACGCAGCAGGCGGCAACTATCCGGGCTGGCTGATTCAAGAATACATCGGCGGCCAAGACATCCCTTTCTCCGACGACTGGGAAAACAATTTAATCATGCTTCGTTACGATGCTAAAGTTTTGGTAAGAGAACATGATTAAGCCGGAAGAATCCGTCATCGTCTTCGATCTTGACGATACGCTTTACTCTGAGTACGACTACAAATGCTCCGGAATACAGGCAGTTGTAGGGATAATTACGTCGCTTTATCCTCAATACAATGCCGACGTACTAAATGAAATTGCAGACAATAAAAGTAAAGACTGGCTCGATAATTTGTGCCATCATTGCAAATTAAACGAATTAGAGAAACAATCACTTTTGTGGCAATATCGACTACACAGGCCTGTTATCCGACCCTATGTCGAACCGTCTTTTTTACGGAAGCTGATGCGCCCTTTTGCCGCACGCGCCCTGATTACAGACGGCCGCAGTCTGACACAGCGTTTGAAAATACAGGCCTTGGGGTTGACCGATTTGTTTGACGACATTTTGATTTCGGAAGCCATGCAATCGGAAAAACCCGAAGATAAGCGTTTTGTCTTCCTGCAAAACAAATATCCGGCTGCAAAACATTTCATCTACATCGGCGACAACATCAAAAAAGATTTTGTCGCACCCAACAAACTGGGGTGGCTCTCCATTGGCATCATGCCTAAGCCGCACAATATTCATCAAGCCGATCCCGAGCAATACGGTCATGAATACCAGCCCACCCTTTGGATAAACACCCTGGAAGAATTGACTACACTGACAACTTCCGCCACCGAAAAAGCAAATGCATAAGGGACATTTCTCCATGAAAATCTTATTTATGGGTCGTAAACA
>NZ_JBQCXF010000328.1:0-3362 GCF_051956635.1 Neisseria sp. P0022.S010
AAAAGGAAACTATATGGAATATTTGAGCTTTTCTCTGATTGTTGCCTTAGGGTTAGGGAGCGCGGCATTTGCCTCTGCTGAAAAAATGCTGCCTCTGAACGAAACAGGCTGCATTGACCAACCCTTACAGGTTAAACGTGGCCAAGTGTTTGGTTTTAATAGTTCGGCAGATGCCGGTTTAGTGCTTTCATTCGCGCCTGTCAGTCCCGGTGTCGTTGTGAAAGACCCGAAAGGCAAACGGATTGCTTTGGAAGTAGGGGCTGATGGAGATGCACCTGAAAACCGCTTCAGCTTTGCCGAAATCAATCAAAAAGGACGTTACACCATCCGCTTCCCACGCGCGGGTAAGATTGAATCTTTGTGTGTTAATGCTGCCAATTAGGATAAATATTAAGCCGAATAATGCTTGATTCGGTATGCTTGCAGTAAAAAAGGCAGTCTGAAATCATATTCAGACGGCCTTTGCTCTTTTATTCTGATTAGGCTTTTGGTTTTAAAGCGGCAGCTTCGCGTGCCAGACGGGTGATGGTATCCCAGTCTTTGTTTTTGACGGCTTCTTTCGGGGTCAGCCATGAGCCACCTACGCACAAGACATTAGGCAGCGCCAAGTACTCGGGTGCGGTTGCCAAGCTGATGCCGCCGGTCGGGCAGAAGCGAACATCGGCATAAGGGCCGTAGAGGGCTTTGAGCATGGCTTTGCCGCCAACGACTTCGGCAGGGAAAAGTTTGAGGGTATCGATACCGTGTTCCAAAGCAAGTTGGACTTCGCCCGGAGTGGCAACGCCGGGAATCAGGGGGATGCCGCTGTTGTGGCTGGCTTTGGCGAGGGATTCGTGCAAACCTGGGCTGATGGCGAAAACTGCGCCTGCGTCTTCGACGGCTTTGAGCTGCTCGGGATTGGTAACCGTACCCGCGCCGACGATGGCGTTGGGCACT
This sequence comes from Neisseria sp. P0022.S010, assembly GCF_051956635.1. Taxonomy (NCBI): domain Bacteria; kingdom Pseudomonadati; phylum Pseudomonadota; class Betaproteobacteria; order Neisseriales; family Neisseriaceae; genus Neisseria; species Neisseria sp. P0022.S010. Next base: position 937 of record NZ_JBQCXF010000328.1, read on the forward strand.
TCTTTGGCAATCAGGCGGATGGCGTCGAGGCCGATAGGGGTACGCAGGGTGATTTCGAGGGTGGGAATGCAGCCTTCAACAAGGGCATGGGATAAATCGACGGCAGTACTCAAGTCGTCAATCGCCATTACTGGCACAACTGCGCCGGCAGTCAGAATTTCACGAGGGGTCAGTTTAGACATTTTAGGTCTCCATTGGGGACTGTATCGTAATAGGGTCGTTAACATGGTTTCAGACGGCCTGATTGTTTTAAAAGGCCGTCTGAAAAGAGTTTAGGCAAATTCGCCGCCGAAACTCATGGCGCCGGTTTCTGCGCTGCTGGTCATGCTGCGGAAGTTGGCGAAGAGTTCGCGGCCGCAGCCTTGTTGGTTCGCGCTTAAGTCGATGCGTTCGACTTCGCGGGCGTTCCATTCGGCTTCGTTGATCAGGACGTTGAGTTCGCCGGTAACGGAGTCGAAGCGGATCAGGTCGCCGGTACGAATTTTGGCAATGTTGCCGCCCATTAAGGCTTCAGGCGTCATGTGGATGGAGGCTGGAACTTTGCCGGATGCGCCGGACATACGGCCGTCGGTCAGCAACGCCACTTTGAAGCCGCGGTCTTGCAAGATGCCCAAAGGCGGGGTCAGTTTGTGCAACTCGGGCATACCGTTGGCGCGCGGACCTTGGTAGCGGACAACGCAGACGAAATCGCGTTCCAACTCGCCGCGCTCAAACGCTGCCAACACTTCGCGTTGGTCGTTGAACACGATGGCGGGCGCTTCGATGATGCGGCAGCCCTCGCGCACGGCAGACACTTTAATCACGCCGCGTCCGATATTGCCTTTCATCAGGCGCAGACCGCCGTCTGGGGAGAACGGGTTGTCGGCTTTGCGCAGGATGTCTTCATTGCCGCTGGTTTCAGGGGCTTCGCGCCATTCGAGTTTGCCATCAATGAGGAAAGGCTCTTTGGTGTAGTGGCGCATACCGTGTCCGACGACGGTATCGACATCGTCGTGCAACAGACCTGCGTCCAGCAATTCGCGGATGACGAAAGGCAGGCCGCCGGCTGCGGTAAAGTGGTTCACGTCGGCTTTGCCGTTGGGATACACACGGATCAGCAATGGGATGATGGAGGAAATTTCGTCGAAGTCGTCCCAGTTCAAAATTACGCCTGCGGCACGCGCCATAGCAACGAGGTGCATGGTGTGGTTGGTCGAACCGCCGGTCGCCATCAGGCCGATCAGGGCGTTGATGAAGGATTTTTCGGTCAACATTTCGCCCAATGGTTTGATGGTGCCATTTTTGATGCCGCGTGCGAGGTGTCCGGCTGCGTAGCGGGTCAGGGCTTCGCGCAGGTCGGTGTATGGGTGGACAAAGGCGGCGGCAGGTAGGTGCACGCCCATCATTTCCATCATCATTTGGTTGGAGTTGGCAGTGCCGTAGAAGGTACAAGTACCCGGGCTGTGGTAAGAACCCATTTCGCTTTCAAGCAAGGCATCGCGGCCGACTTTGCCTTCGGCGAAAAGTTGGCGGGTACGGGCCTTTTCTTTATTGCCGATACCGCTGGACATCGGACCTGCGGGGACAAAGATGCCGGGAATATGACCGAACGAAAGCGCGCCTATCATCAAACCCGGAACGATTTTATCGCACACGCCCATAAACAGGCTGCCGTCAAACATTTGGTGCGACAGGCCGACAGCGGTACTCATGGCAATCACGTCACGGGAGAACAGCGACAATTCCATCCCGGCGTAGCCTTGCGTGATGCCGTCGCACATGGCGGGCGTACCGCCGGCGACTTGTGCGGTCGCACCGTTTTTCTGTGCTTCATCTTTGATTTGGTCAGGGAAGTCTTTAAACGGCTGGTGTGCGGAAACCATGTCGTTGTAGGCAGTAATGATGCCTAAGTTGGGAACGGTTTCCTGAAGCATTTCGATTTTGATGCTTTTGGGCATGGAGGCGTAGCCGTGCGCCAAATTGCTGCAGCCGAGCTGGTTGCGCTCTAAGCGTCCCATCTGTTTGGCACTACGGATTTTCGCCAGATATTTTTCACGCGTCGGGCGGCTGCGCTCGATGATGCGCTCGGTAATCTCGGCGAGTTTAGGGTGAATAGGAGTGGGGTTCATGTGCTGTCTCCTGGCAAAACGATATGATAGGGATTTTGTTTGCGCGTTTCTGATTTTTGTATTGGGTGTTTTTCAGACGGCCTGGAGCTGTGGGAATAAATAATGAGTGCCGTCTGAAATGTTGAAGATTTCTCTTCGAAGTGTCTGCGTATTATAGTACAAATTCTGTAATTTTGTTACAGAATAATTCGCTAAGTGGAAGAAATTTGATTTAAATCGAGGTATAGTCAATTTGTAAAATGGCAGGCTGCAAAAGTCATCAAACTTTTATGTTAAATCAAACAATTTGTAAAAATGAGAATGGACAAAATCTGTAGT
>NZ_JBQCXF010000329.1:0-3358 GCF_051956635.1 Neisseria sp. P0022.S010
GATATAACCATAAGAACAATTGGAAACATTATTATCAAAACAAACTGTTAGAGATTTTCATCTAATATTGTGGCAGTGATGCTTTTGTTCCCATGACCCGGCTGCCGACGGCAGCCTTAAAACAGCAATATTCGCCTTTATCAATCTACCTCACGCTTCAACGGTTTGATTTTTGATAACACCGGAGACTTAGTAATGCCCAACCAATCTAAACATGTATCTATCAATATCGGTCTGATTCAGGCGCGGGAAGCATTGATGACCCAATTCCGCCCTATTCTGAACCAAGCCAATATTACCGACCAGCAATGGCGTATCATCCGGCTCTTAGCGGAAAACGGCACACTCGACTTTCAAGATTTGGCCAATCAGGCCTGCATCCTTCGCCCCAGTCTGACCGGCATTCTGACCCGCTTGGAAAAAGCAGGTTTGGCCGTCCGCCTGAAGCCTTCCAACGACCAACGCCGTGTCTACCTGAAACTGACGCCTGAAGGTGAGAAACTCTATGAATCCATCGGTGCATTGGTTGACGAACGCTACGATGCGATTGAAAAAGTTCTATCCAAAGAAAAAATGGCACAACTCAAAGAACTCTTGGCAGAGCTGGCAAAAATCGAACAGGCATTAAAATAAAGAAAGCCGGATGACAGACTCAACACACACACTCAAGAGATCATTTCGAGATGCCATGGCCTCCTGTGCCGCCGGCGTGCATGTTATCACGACAGACGGCGAAGCAGGACGCTATGGCATTACCATGACTGCCGTCACTGCCGTTACCGACGAGCCACCGACGGTCATGCTGTGCATCAACCGCCAATCCGCCATCATTCCCATCCTGCAAGGCAACCATGATTTGTGCATCAACACGCTCAATGACAGCCAGCAGGATATCGCCGAACACTTTGCCGGACTGACCGACCTCTCTCCCGACGAACGTTTCGAATACCATATTTGGCATAGAGGGCAAACCGGACAGCTCGAGGTTGAAGGCGCGCTGGCGCACCTGCACGGCAGCATTGTCGATCAGCGCGAAATCGGCACGCATTACGTCTTTTTCATTCAGATCAACGAAATCCGCAATACCGACACGCAAGCACCGGCATTGCTGTATTTCCGTAGGCAATTCAAATATTTGGCATAAATAAAGGTCTCAGGCCGTCTGAAACATCGGTTTCATTTTTCAGACGGCCTGAGACCTTTTCTGTTTCACACATTATAGGCACACCCATGAAAGCAATGATACTGGCCGCCGGTCGCGGCGAACGCATGCGCCCCCTGACCGACCACACGCCCAAACCCTTACTCGAAGTAGCAGGCACGCCGCTTATCGGTTGGCACTTGCGCCGCCTGCAACAGGCCGGATTCACTGAAATCGTCATCAACCATGCCTGGCTTGGCCAGCAAATCGAAGATACCTTGAAAGACGGTTCAGACTACGGCGTGCGCATTGCCTATTCTCCCGAGCGCGCCGGAGGCCTGGAAACCGCCGGCGGCATTGCCACCGCCCTGCCTCTTTTGGGCGACGAGCCGTTTTTGGTCGTCAATGGCGACGTATTGACCGACATTGATTTCCAAGCTGCACGACTGGCTGCCAAGCGTATGCAGGAACACAACCTTCTCGCCCATTTATGGCTGGTGGACAATCCGCCACACCATCCCGAAGGCGACTTCGGCCTGCTTTCAGACGGCCTAGTATCCGCCTCATCCGCAAACGGTCAAGCCCTGACTTTCAGCGGCGTGGGCGTTTATCATCCTGCGCTTTTCAAAGATACCCCGGCGCACCAAGCTGCCAAACTTGCCCCCCTGTTGCGTCAGGCCATGAGTCAAAGCAAAATCAGCGGCGAACACCACAACGGCCTTTGGTTGGACGTCGGCACAGTCGAACGCCTGCAAGAAGCCGACCGTATTGCCCAAAGCTGGTAAAACAAAAGGGGCGTATCCGATACGTCCCTTTCAATATCAAAGGCCGTCTGAAAAAATTGGTCAACCCATTTTTCAGACGGCCTTAATCTATCATCAAGCTTTGGCCAATTTCTTTTCTTTCTTCATTCCCAACAAGCCATTGACGATCATCACGCATAATCCCGACCAAATCAGGCCATAACCGATCAATGCGCCTTTTTGCACCGGCTCGTCCAGCCACACAATCGACACGATAAAAAGTAATACAGGTTCCAAATAGCTCAACATACCGAACACCGCAACCGGAAGTAACTGATTTGCCTTCAAATTCAAATGCATGGATATTGCGCTATTAAAGCCCAGCAACACAATAAAGAAGATTAAAACCGGTTTGGCCGCTATCATCGCCGGCGTATCCGTTGCCAGCAAAATATACGCCAACGCAAACGGCGTAATCATCATTAAATCAAAGGCCAGACCGATTAAAGAAGGCACGCCCAGTTTTCGGCGCAGTAGATAATAAAACGGATAAGTACCGAACACCCATACAGTCGTCCACGAAAACGCACCCGACCGTACCAATTCACATGCCACGCCTGCACAGGCCAACGCAACGGCAACCCTCTGCAACCGGTTTAAACGCTCTTTAAACCAAATCCGTCCACCCAGCATCATCGCCAAAGGAAACAGGAAATAACCCATGGCGATGTTTACCCCTTCCCCGTTGACCGGCCCCCAGACAAACAGCCACAACTGACTGGCAAATATCGGCGTCGGCAATACAATCAACAGCCACCGCTTCCAATCACGGCCGATATTGTTCGCAAACCGCGCCGCAGCCTGCCAACCGTTGACCATTGTCATCAGCACGCATAAAGCCGACAGCATCGCCACCATACGCCACGCAAAAATTTCCGTGCCGCTCATCGGCTGCATCCATACGCCGTACAGAAACAGCATAGCAAACAATGCATTGGACGTTATGGCCGCCAGCAAACCTTTAGATAAATTCGTCATTTCAGACGGCCTTTCATTGCATCGAAGCAGTCTAATACATCAGCCCTGTTTCACAATATCCGACAGCGGCCAGCGCGGCTTGACATTGAATGCACCAACAGCCTGACGCTCGGCAAGACGCATCGCACCGGCAAAGGCAATCATTGCGCCGTTGTCTGTGCAATATGCCATCGGCGGGAAATAGATGTTGATTTTTTCTTCCTGCGGCTTGGGTTTGCCTTTTTCAGACGGCACTTTGACAGTTAAGCGCGAAAATTCATCACGCAGTTTCCAGTTTGCACCCACACCGCCGGCAACTACCAAAGTTCTGAAGCCGGTATCCAACAACGCTTTTTTGGCTTTGGCCGCCAATACGTCAACTACCGCATCTTGGAAAGCGCGGCAAATGTCGTTTCGTGTTTGTTCCGGAATTTCATCGCTGCCGGTTTCGGCACGG
>NZ_JBQCXF010000330.1:0-3350 GCF_051956635.1 Neisseria sp. P0022.S010
TGTCCGTTTTTACCCGACCACCAGAAAAACCAGCCGATGATAAAGGCCAAAATAATGCTGATGGGGACAAGGATAAACATACTTTCCATTACATCGCTCCGGTCAAATCGGTCAGGATAAAGGTTTTACCGCTGATGGTCAGATACTCGTTGCGCAACGCGCCGATATTTTTATCGTCAAAAAACAATTCGATACGGTCTTTAACCACGCGCCAGTATTGCGGGATATCGGTTTGCTCGAAAGGCGACAATACCGCTGCTTCGGCTGCATCTTCGCTTTGCAGCTTGATTGCAAAGCGTCCGCTTTGCGGCGGATTTTGCGATTCATCGTCTGCCAACATAATAAAAAATCCGGCGTGTTCGCCGTCTTGAGTGTGGATACTGAAATAATGCATATCGGGAAATCTTCAAAACCGCCGTCATTTTTTCAGACGGCCTAAAATAAAATTCCGTCCATTTTACATCAAATATTAAGTCAAGCAGCCGATTACATTTTTTGTTAGAATACGGCGTTTACTTTGTTAATCTGTTCAGACCGCTACCCACTACGTCCTACAAAGGGTGCAACATAGCCGGAGCAGCAGTAAGGTCCCGACAAAAATGCCGTCTGAAACCTCAAGGAGCATAAAATGACACAAAAATTAATCTTGGTTTTGAACTGCGGCAGCTCTTCTCTCAAAGGTGCCGTATTGGATAACGACAGCGGCGAAGTATTGCTGAGCTGCCTTGCCGAAAAACTCAACCTGCCCGATGCCTACATCACCTTCAAATTCAACGGCGAAAAACACAAAGTCGACCTGTCTGCCAAGCCCGACCACACCGGTGCAGTTGAAGCCCTGATGGAAGAACTCAAAGCCCACGGCCTCGACAGCCGCATCGGTGCGATCGGCCACCGCGTGGTAAGCGGCGGCGAATTGTACAGTGAATCCATTTTGGTTACCGACGATGTTATCGCTGGTATCGAAAAATGTATTCCACTTGCTCCTTTACACAACCCAGCCCACCTTTTGGGCCTGCGCGCTGCACAAAGCATCTTCAAAGGCCTGCCGAATGTTGTCGTATTCGACACCGCATTCCATCAAACCATGCCTGAACACGCTTACAAATATGCTGTTCCACATGAATTGTATGAAAAATACGGCTTGCGCCGCTACGGTGCGCACGGTACCAGCTACCGCTTCGTTTCTGACGAAACTGCACGCTTCCTCGGCAAAGACAAAAAAGACCTGCGCATGGTGATTGCACACTTGGGTAACGGCGCATCTATTACCGCCGTCGCCAATGGCGAATCACGCGATACCAGCATGGGCCTAACCCCGCTGGAAGGTTTGGTAATGGGTACCCGCAGCGGCGACATCGATCCCGCAGTGTTCAGCTTCTTGGCTGAAAATGCCAACATGACCATCGCCCAAATCACCGACATGCTGAACAAAAAATCCGGCCTGCTCGGTATCTCCGGTTTGTCTAACGACTGCCGTACCATCGAAGAAGAAGCTGCCAACGGCCACGCAGGTGCCAAACTGGCTCTGGAAATCTTCATCTACCGCTTGGCTAAATACATCGGCAGCATGGCAGTAGCAGCCGGCGGTTTGGACGCATTGGTATTCACCGGCGGCATCGGCGAAAACTCCGACATCATCCGTGAACGCGTATTGGGCTACTTGGGCTTCCTCGGTCTGCACATCGACCAAGAAGCCAACCTGAAAGCTCGCTTCGGCAATGCCGGTGTAATTACCACTGCCGACAGCAAAGCTGTTGCCGTTGTGATTCCTACCAACGAAGAATTGATGATTGCACACGATACTGCCCGTCTGAGCGGCCTGTAATCCGTCATTATTGAAAACCTGCCCGAAAGGGCAGGTTTTTTTATCGTGTATAGATGAAGAAAATTTCGAGAATATATTGAAAAAAGCCGACAAATATTGTGTTTGTCGGCTTTTTAATCAGTGCAATATTAAGAATGCTGATAGATAGGTTTAGAACTTATAACTGATGGTAAACAGCAAAGTCCTGCCTCGTGCGTAGTTGTTCAAGACGGAGCGTGTCGTACCGCCATATTTGCCATTGCATAAACCATTGGCATCGCATTCGACTTCCTCATCATCTAATCCGCCTTTTCTTTCAAATACGCTGAAATAGCGCTGGGTTGCTGCATCGTTTGCGGCATCCAAAGGATCGACATAGCGTTTATTGAACGCATTTTGAATGTCGAAACGAAGGATAAGGTTTTTCTTCGGTTCATAATTGGCATAGAAATCAAAAATCATCGGCTGTCTGTTGATGCTTTCTGTTTTTTTGATTACCCTTCTGCCCATTTGATGTGAAGAGTAGGTATTGGCACCGGTTGTACCGTCAACAAATTCCTCCTCAGTCGTCGCCCGTGTACTTTTGCCGTAATAGCGCATAATGCCGCCGATGGTTAATTTGTTGCCCAACCAGCGGGAACCCAATTCAAACCGACCGTAATCTCGGGGTAAGCGTGAAATTTTGCTTAACCCGTAGCCCTGTTTAATTTGGTCTTCTTTAGAAGAGTTGCGGGGCGATTCGCTGGCATCGCTATAGTTGGTTGGTTGGTTGGTTTTTTGATATGCGTAAGACAGGGTTGTAAAAAAGCGGCCGAAATCATAGTTCATTTCCACTTCCAAACCATTTTTATGAACAGGTTTGGCATAGTTTCGATGCTGGATAGAGTATTGCAGGCCGGTACTGGTTACCCAGCTGGGTGCTTTATCCAAATCCCACCATTTGCCATAAACATTATGGATATAGTTGTTTATCCTGCTGCGGTAGGCGACCAGTTTGAAACCCAATACATCGTCCGGCTTGAAAATCCCTTTTTTGAAGGTATTGAAGCCTATTTGGTAAGTATTGGCCTGTTCCGGCTTGAGGGCTGTATTGACGCCTGAGTCGCCGATTTGTGAAAAATACATTTCTTGAATATTCGGCATTCTATGCGTACGAGAATAGCTGATAAACGGCATAAAGTAGTCATTGACATTGATGTTTAATGCCACCGAATGGTTTACCGCATGCTTTTTACCGGATTTGGTATAAACCGGTTCGTAAAGGTCGCAGCTTGGCGTGCAATGCTGTTTATAAATTTCAGAATCTTCTCCAAATGCTTTTTTAAAGTCTTCTTGGGTATTGAAGTAGTCGGTATATTCGCCTTTGTAGCGGTAGTTGACCATATTGGCGCTGTAATTCAATTGATAAATGCCTTTTTTCAAGGAAGTATCAAAATAGAACGTATTGAATTTTTGCTGGCCTGAAGGTTGCAATATGGTTGATTTCTGAGGAAATATTCCTTTGTCGCCTTTGAAGCGGCCTAAAAAGCTGTACAGGCCGGCATCT
>NZ_JBQCXF010000331.1:0-3347 GCF_051956635.1 Neisseria sp. P0022.S010
GGCAAATCCCTTACAATACGCCCCTAAAATTTTGAAAGAACACAAGAATCATGGAAGCCGAAGTAATCAACCAGCTTAACAACACCCTAAACGACTTGGAGAAGCGCAGCGAAGACATCCGCGTCTATATGGACTATCAAGGCAAAAAAGACCGCCTTGAAGAAGTCGTCGGCCTCTCCGAAGATCCGGAACTCTGGAACGACCCCAAACGCGCCCAAGAAATCGGCAAAGAGCGCAAAATCCTCGAAGGCATCGTGGTGACCCTCGACAACATCGCCACAGGTATCGAAGACAACCGAATGCTGATCGAAATGGCCGTCGAAGAAAACGACGAAGAAGGTTTCGCCGCCGTGCAGGAAGATGTGGCCGGCTTGGAAAAACAAATGGCCGACCTCGAATTCAAACGAATGTTCAACCAGCCTGCCGACCCGAACAACTGCTTTATCGACATTACCGCAGGCGCAGGCGGTACCGAAGCCGAAGATTGGGCGGGCATGCTGTTCCGCATGTACAGCCGCTACGCCGAGCGTAAAGGCTTCAAAATCGAAATCCTCGAAGAAGACGACGGCGAAATCGCAGGCATCAACCGCGCCACCATCCGCGTGGAAGGCGAATACGCCTACGGCCTGCTGCGTACCGAAACCGGCGTTCACCGCCTGGTTCGCTATTCGCCGTTTGACTCCAACAACAAACGCCATACGTCTTTTTCATCCGTGTTCGTGTACCCCGAAATCGACGATTCCATCGAAATCGAAATCAACCCGGCCGACTTGCGCATCGACACTTACCGTGCATCCGGTGCCGGCGGTCAGCACATTAACAAAACCGACTCCGCCGTGCGTATTACCCACGAGCCGACAGGGATTGTGGTGCAATGTCAAAACGACCGTTCGCAACACGCCAACAAAGCCGCCGCGATGGAAATGTTGAAATCCAAACTGTACGAATTGGAAATGCGCAAACGCAACGAAGAGAAACAGGCGTTGGAAGAAGGCAAGTCCGATGTGGGTTGGGGCAGCCAAATCCGTTCGTACGTCTTGGACTCCTCGCGCATTAAAGACTTGCGCACAGGCTACGAAGTCGGCAACACCAAAGCCGTATTGGACGGCGACTTGGACGGCTTCATCGAAGCCAGCCTGAAACAAGGTGTGTAAACCGTAAGAGATAAACAGGCCGTCTGAAAGATTTCAGACGGCCTGTTTGTTAGTAACTATACCTACGACTACTGAAAAAATTAAATTGAAAAAAAAATCTAAATCTATAAAATATAGAAACGGAAATAAAAGTCCGTGTATCTGAAAACTTAAGTATAGAATGGAGCAATAATGGCAAATAATCAGACAGGCAACAGTAACCCAAACTGGCCAAGCAAAACAGGTAATCCGTCAGGCGGCGGACGTGGTAACAATCCCCCGTCAGGTAGCGGAAAATCTGGTGGGGGCAAAAAATAAACAATTTCTTTAAGCCCTACTTTTTTAAGTAGGGCTTTATTTTATCTGTTATTTGTATCACATAGTTTTCAGGCAGCCTGAAACTACTCTAAAGTTTTATCAGCCTAAATGGAATACCGAACGCAGTAAATATATCCGTTTTCGGCCACATGAAAAATACAATATAGAAAATCTAAAAATTAATGGGTTTTTGAATATGTAGGGCATGACGGAGATGGCCGCGATATCCTTGTTATGTAGCTATTGAGTTCTTTTTAGATACGAATCTTAATCTTTCTGTAAAAATATGCTTTTTAATGTTTTGCAAATGCAAAGATTGGCGGTAATATATGGCTTCCATAAAAATGATTGGTAGGTATAACAGGCCGTCTGAAGCCTAAGTCTGTCTAATATATAGGAGAACTCATAATGTCCGGTCAAAAGCCGTCTTCTGCCGAGAAAACCTTCTTCGGCCATCCTTTGCAATTATCCACCCTATTCCATATTGAGCTGTGGGAACGTTTTTCCTTCTACGGTATGCAGGGCATCCTGTTGATTTATCTGTATTACGCCGCGAATCAAGGCGGTTTGGGTATGGATAAAGCCTTGGCCGGCGGCATTGTCGGCGCGTACGGCGGCAGCGTTTACCTGTCCACCATTCTCGGTGCGTGGTTGGCCGACCGCATTTGGGGCTCGGAACGTACCCTGTTTATCGCCGGTATCGTCGTGATGACCGGTCATATTTTATTGGCGATTGTGCCGGGCTTGATGGGATTGCTGTTGGGCTTGGTGTTTATCGCGCTGGGCAGCGGCGGCGTGAAATCGTCTGCCAGTTCGATGGTCGGTTCTTTGTATGAACGGGACGATCTGCGCGAATTGCGCGATGCCGGTTTCTCCATTTTCTATATTTCCATCAATATCGGTGGTTTCTTAGGCCCTTTGTTGACCGGTATTTTGCAAGACCGCATGGGTTTTCATTATGGCTTTGGCGCGGCGGCCGTCGGTATGGCATTTGGCCTGCTGTGGTATTCACGTGGCCGTAAAGACCTGCCGCATACGCCGGTTCCCAATCCGTTGCGCCCTGAAAAGGTACAGACTGCAATAGCTGTCGGCGTGTTGCTGGTTTTGGTGTTGGGCAGCGTGATTGCTTCCGGTGCGCTCAATCTTGAAAACTTCTCCCGCTGGCTCTTGGGCGTGGTCATTATCACCGTTATCGCTTATTTTGCACGCCTGCTGGGAAGCAGCCAGGTTGAGGCTGCTAATAAACGTTACATTATGGCCTATATTCCGCTGTTTTTGACCATTTGTATGTTCTGGGCGGTTTGGTTTCAGGTGTACACCGTTGCAACGGTTTATTTCGACGAAACGGTTGACCGTACTTTCTTCGGCTTTACTGTGCCTGTTTCATGGAAAGACTCGATACAGGCCATGTGGGTGGTTCTCTTCTCCGGCGTGATGGCGGCGGTGTGGACGAAAATGGGCAAGCGCCAACCTAAAACGCCGTTGAAGTTTGCGCTGGCCATGTTGGTAACCGGCGTCTCCTATTTGTGTTTCATCCCGTATATTTCATCCGAAACCCCGATGCCGATTATCGTGTTTATGCTGGTGTTGCTGGCGATTACGATAGGCGAGTTGATGCTGTCGCCGATTTCGCTGTCGTTTTCCACCAAAATCGCACCGAGCATGTTTAAAACACAAATGGTTGCGTTGAATTTTTTGGCATTGTCTATCGGCTTTACCTTGGGCGGAGTGTTGTTTAAAGACTACTACAATGCTCAGTCGCCATTGGATTTCTACTGGATGCTGGCCACCATCGGCGCAGTAACCTGCGGTATCCTGCTGGTACTCGCCCCGGTATTGAACCGCATGCTCAAAGGTGTCGATTGATTTTTCTATTTAAATGAATGTGATGTACAC
>NZ_JBQCXF010000332.1:0-3347 GCF_051956635.1 Neisseria sp. P0022.S010
ATTTGGAGATATTCATGAGCGCAATCGTTGATATTTTTGCACGCGAAATTTTGGACTCCCGCGGCAACCCTACCGTAGAGTGTGACGTATTGTTGGAATCCGGCGTCATGGGACGCGCAGCCGTACCTAGCGGCGCATCAACCGGCCAAAAAGAAGCTTTGGAACTGCGTGACGGCGACAAATCCCGTTACTTGGGCAAAGGCGTATTGAAAGCCGTTGACCACGTCAACAACCAAATCGCACAAGCCCTCATCGGTATCGATGCCAACGAACAATCTTATATCGACCAAATCATGATCGAATTGGACGGTACTGAAAACAAAGGCAACTTGGGTGCCAACGCCACTTTAGCCGTTTCTATGGCCGTAGCACGCGCAGCTGCTGAAGATGCAGGCCTGCCTCTATATCGCTACTTGGGCGGCGCAGGCCCAATGGCTCTGCCTGTTCCGATGATGAACGTTATCAACGGCGGCGAACATGCCAACAACAGCCTGAACATCCAAGAATTCATGATCATGCCTGTCGGCGCAAAATCTTTCCGCGAAGCCCTGCGTTGCGGCGCCGAAATTTTCCACGCACTGAAAAAACTGTGTGATGCCAAAAGCTTCCCAACTACCGTGGGCGACGAAGGCGGTTTCGCACCTAACCTGAACAGCCACAAAGAAGCCCTGCAACTGATCGTCGAAGCAACCGAAGCCGCAGGCTACAAAGCAGGCGAAGACGTATTGTTCGCCCTGGACTGCGCATCCAGCGAGTTCTACAAAGACGGCCAATACCATCTAGAAGCCGAAGGCCGCTCTTACACCAGCGCAGAATTTGCTGAATACTTGGAAGGCCTGGTTAACGAATTCCCAATCGTTTCCATCGAAGACGGCATGGACGAAAACGACTGGGAAGGCTGGAAACTGTTGACCGAAAAATTGGGCGGCCGAGTTCAATTGGTCGGCGACGACTTGTTCGTAACCAATCCAAAAATCTTGGCTGAGGGCATCGAAAAAGGCGTGGCAAACGCATTGCTGGTTAAAGTAAACCAAATCGGTACTTTGAGCGAAACCCTGAAAGCCGTTGACTTGGCAAAACGCAACCGCTACACCAGCGTAATGAGCCACCGTTCCGGCGAAACCGAAGACAGCACCATTGCCGACTTGGCAGTTGCCACCAACTGTATGCAAATCAAAACCGGCTCCCTGTCCCGTTCCGACCGCATGGCGAAATACAACCAATTGTTGCGCATTGAAGAAGAATTGGCCGAAGCCGCTTACTACCCTGGCAAAGCCGCATTCTACCAACTGGGCAAATAAGCAGAATATAGGATATTGATTGTATGAAGTGGGTGACTTTTGTTTTAACCTTCGCACTTTTGTGCTGTCAGTACAGCCTGTGGTTTGGCAAAGGCAGCGTCGGGCATACGGAAGAATTGCAGGAGCAGCTCGTCCGTCAGGAGGAAAAAAACCAAACGCTCACTTTGCGCAACAATTTCCTCAATGCGGAAGTTGAAGACTTAGCACACGGACAAGAAGCCATTGCCGAAATTGCCCGTGTCGAATTGGGCTATGTCCAAGACGGCGAAGTGTATTACCGAATCATCGACCGCCGCTAAACCCTGCAAAACAAAGGCCGTCTGAAAACATATTTTTCAGACGGCCTTTTTTATCGCAATCGCTATATAATCACATATCCCAAAATCAAATCACACCACCCATCATGTATGACGTAAACACCCACGATGTCCGCCGATTCTTTGCCCACGTTTGGCAACACAGGCTCGCACCGCTCCAATTAGACGGCCTGCAACAAAAAGCTTTACGCATCATCGAAGCCCATCCCGAATACGGACATTATCTAGAAGACATCGAACAATATTTAGATAAAGAATGGTTGCCCGAAGACGGCGAAAGCAACCCATTCCTGCATATGTCGCTACACCTTTCTCTACAAGAACAAAGCGCCATCGACCAGCCCCCAGGCATCCGTGCCATCCACCAACAACTGTGCGCCCGTTACAACGGCGACTGGGTCAAAGCCGAACACGATATGATGGAAGCCTTGGCAGAAACCATCTGGGAAGCACAACGCTACGGACGGGGCCTTGACGTCAATGCCTACATGACCCGCTTGCGGAAATTGGTCGGCTTAGGCCAAGAAGAAAAAGCCCGCCTCAATCCCCATGAAGTCGGCCTGATGGATACAAAGTAACTTCTTTTCAGACGGCCTCAACCCATACAAATCCTTACGCTTGCCAAAGCCAACATTTCTATCTTTCACGCTAAATTACTTTTTTAAAATCCGCATTACAATGAAAACCAAAATGCTCCGCCCAGCCCTTACCGCCCTACTCCTAGCTGCCTCCCTGCCCGTTGCAGCAGAAAGCCTCAATTACAACATCGTTGAATTTTCCGAATCCGCGAACATGGAAGTGCCGCGGGATACCATGACCGCGCATTTCAACGTCAACGTAGAAGGCAAAGACCGTCAAGCAGTCAACCAAGCCTTCATAAAAAAATTCAACCAGTTCAACAAAATCTCCCAAAACAGCAAATTTAAAGCCGAGCTGATGGAGCGCAACGCATCCCCGCGCTATCAATACACCAACGGCAAACGCACCCAAACCGGCTGGGAAGAACACGCCTACTTCAAAGTAGAAAGCAAAGACTTTGAAGCACTCAACCGCTTGATTGCCGACAGCATCAATATCGCCGTTTTGGAAAGCTCCTCATTTTCCGTATCCAAAGAAAAACGCGAAGAAACCGTCGACCAACTGAGCAAAGCCGTCATCCTGCGCTTCAAAGACCGCGCCCAAAATCTCGCCCAAACGCTCGGCTTCTCCAGCTACAAAATCGTTAAACTCAACCTGGGCCATATCGGCAACCGCCAAGTCGGCGGCGACTTTGCTCACGCCAAAATGCTGCGTGCAATCCCCGCCGCAGAGATGGCGGCAGGAATAGAAGATGGCATACCTGCCTCCCCCGGTTCGGAAGAGATCAGCCTGACCGTCAGCGGCTCGGTGCAGATGTAGGATTTTCATTTAAATTATTTTAAAGGCCGTCTGAAAGTATATTTTTCAGACAGCCTTTTGTATTGCTCAATGATTAGAACGGTTATTTCTATTTTATAGTAAAATGTAAACTACAAAGGTATTTAAAATCAGATAATTAAGTTCTTATTATTCACTTTTCAATCTGGATTGCGTAAAAATAAAGTATGAAAAGATTAGATTTCAGATTTTATTTTTACACAATATGCTTGCTATGAGATACCAAGTTGACAATGTTTATCCATAAAATCATTGAAAGAAGGAAAAGCTGGTAGGTTATAGTAGAAATTATCACGTTTAACTCTAGTAAGAG
>NZ_JBQCXF010000333.1:0-3333 GCF_051956635.1 Neisseria sp. P0022.S010
ACAAGCGTTGCAGGATGCACAATACGCACGGGTTCATGCCCAAAACGTATTGGGAAATAAAGGAGCCGCAGGCGGCAAATATGGAGAGGACGACTAAAAATAAAACAGTCTTGCGGAAAAAGTTCATGACATAAAACCTTTCAGACGGCCTGGGCGCAAAACAGCCGATAAATAATGTTTACTTTAACACAAAACGCATATGCTTTTTTGGTTTGACGGTTTTTTGCGTATGTTTGTTGATGTTGCGTAACCATAAATATGGAAACAAAAATGTGTTCCATATCGAAAAGGCCGTCTGAAATATTCAGACGGCCTTTAGGGGAGAGACGTTTTATTTTTTCCCGTGAGATTTTTTGACATCTGCTTCAGTAATCGTACCGCCGCCATTATTGAAGGCGTTCATGATGTAAGTGGCAACGGCGGCAACATCGGCATCATTGATGGCGGTAGCAGGCATAAAGCCGTTGTAGGATTTGCCGTTTACTTTAATTGGGCCGTTGATGCCTTTGGTCATGCTTTGCAACAGCACTTGCGGTTTTTTATTGATATAGTCGGACTGGAATAAAGGCGGGAACATGGCGCCCCGGCCTTCGCCTTTTTTACCGTGGCAGGCGGCGCAGTTGGTTTCGTAAATTTTTTGTCCTTTGTTCATCAGCGCGGCATCAGCGGCAAAAGCGGTTGGGATGCTGAGTGCGGTCAGAAGGAGCAGGATAGGGCGGAGTGCAGTCATGATGTGTTCCTTTTTGAGTAGTGTTTTTGATGGCCACACGCTTGGTTCGCGTTTTAATAGCTTGATGATAACGCTAAAGGCCGTCTGAAAGTGAATTTTTCAGACGGCCTTTGGTTTAGGTCAAATCCAACCTTGCAGATTGGCCCGACTTAATTGTGCAAGTGCGGCAATCCAGTCGTCGGAATCGTTGAGGCAGGGGATGTAACGGTATTCTTTGCCGCCTGCGGCGTGGAATTGTTCGCGTCCCATAATGGCGATTTCTTCCATGGTTTCGAGGCAGTCGGCCAGGAAGCCGGGGCAGAATACATCGAGTTTGGTCGTGCCTTGTTTCGGCAGCTGATCAAACAGGGCTTGCGTGCTGGGCTTGACCCATTGGGATTTGCCAAACTGGCTTTGGAAAGAAACGATGTATTCTTGTTCGGACAAGCCCAATGCTTGTGCCAACAGCTTGGCGGTATGGTGGCACTCGTCAGGATAGGGGTCGCCGTTGTCGTGATGCTTTTGCGGAATGCCGTGGAAACTCAACATCAGTTTTTCGCTGCGTCCGTTTTGAGCCCAATAGGCTTCAATATGCTGCTTCATGGCTTGAATATAGGCGGCATCGTCGTAATAACGGGAGACGGTACGGACGCTCATTTGGTTGCGTTGCAGCAATAACTCTTGAAACACTTTGTCCAAAGCTGCGCCTGTAGAAGAACCGGCATATTGCGGATAGAGCGGAATGACCAGCAATTTGCCCACACCTTGGGCTTTGAGTTCCGCCAAAACGTCGGCAACGCTTGGATTGCCGTAAGTCATGGCATGACGGACGATGACATCGGGCAAATGTTTGGCCAGGGCTTCTGCTTGGCGGTGTGTGTAAACCTCAAGCGGCGAACCTTCTTTAAACCAAACTTTTTCATAGGCATGCGCGCTTTTTTTCGGGCGAAAAGTCAATACCAAGCCACGCAATATCGGTTGCCATAAGAGCTTAGGCAGTTCGACAACGCGTTGATCGGACAGAAATTCTTTCAAGTAAGGTTTGACTGCGGCAGCAGTGGGCGCGTCAGGCGTGCCGAGGTTGAGCAGCAGGACGGCGGTACGGTTTTGTGCGGTGTAGGCTAAGGGTGGTTCGGTATGGAAACGGGACATGATTGTGCTTTATTAATTAAGAAAATTGAGGCCGTCTGAAAAGCAGTTTGAATCCAAACCTGATTTCAGACGGCCTTTAAAAGGATTAATCCACACCGCGGGCACGGTTTTCATGGAATTGCGTCTGCCAATCGGCAAATTCGCCTTGTTCGATGGCTTCGCGCATTTCTGCCATGATGACTTGGTAGAAGTGCAGATTGTGGATGGTGTTGAGCTGTGCGCCCAGGATTTCGCCGACACGGTGCAGATGGTGCAGGTAGGAGCGGCTGAAATTCTGACAGGCGTAGCAGGTGCAGCTTTCATCAATCGGACGCTTGTCGAGTTTGTGTTTGGCGTTTTTGATCTTCAAATCGCCAAAACGGGTAAACAGCCAGCCGTTACGCGCATTGCGGGTAGGCATGACGCAGTCGAACATATCCACGCCGTGTGCCACGCCGTACACCAAGTCTTCAGGCGTGCCGACGCCCATCAAATAATGAGGTTTGTGTTCCGGCAGGATAGGGCCGACGGCGCGCAACATACGGTACATTTCGGGCTTAGGTTCGCCAACGGACAAGCCGCCGATGGCCAAGCCGGGGAAGTCGAGTTCTTCCAAACCTTTCAGCGATTCTTCACGCAAATCTTCATACATCGCGCCTTGTACAATGCCAAACAGCGCATTCGGGTTTTTCAGGTCTTCAAAAGCCTTTTTACTTCGTTCCGCCCAGCGCAGGCTCATTTGCAGCGATTTTTGCGCTTGGCTGTGCGTTGCTTCGCCAGGGGTACACTCGTCCAACTGCATCACGATGTCGGAATTCAACACAGTTTGGATTTTCATCGACACTTCGGGCGAGAGGAACAGTTTGTCGCCGTTGATCGGGCTTTGGAATGTACAGCCTTCTTCGGTCAGCTTGCGCATGTCGGATAACGAGAATACTTGGAAACCGCCCGAGTCGGTCAAAATCGGCTTGTTCCAGCCGATAAATTCGTGCAGGCCGCCGAATTGTTCGATGACTTCCAAACCGGGGCGCAGCCACAGATGGTAAGTGTTGCCTAAGATGATTTGCGCTTTGATGTCATGCAGGTTTTGCGGGTTCATCGCTTTGACCGAACCGTAAGTGCCGACCGGCATAAATACCGGCGTTTCGATTTTGCCGTGGTTCAGTTCCAAAGTGCCGCGTCGGGCATAACCGTCTTTTTTGTGTAAGGTAAATTTGAGCATAGCAATAATAGATTGGACGTTCGCGTGTGTGCGAAATGAAAGGGCAGATTATAAAGGATTTTTCGTTGGTTGACGGCTGGATTTTATCTTTGTCAAAACAATGCTTCAGACGGCCTGAATGACGGAGGAAATAAAAAATGAGGTATAAATCAAACAAAAATATCCAGGCCGTCTGAAAAGTATTTACAGATGCTTGCAAAAGGGAACACGCTTCGTTACAATAAGCGACTTAGATGAAGGCACATAGCTCAGTTGGTTAGAGCACCACCTT
>NZ_JBQCXF010000334.1:0-3322 GCF_051956635.1 Neisseria sp. P0022.S010
AATTCAAAGTCGACTATGCCATCATGAGTACCCACGGCATAGAAAACGACGGCTCGCTTTTGGATGACGATTACAAGGAAGTCAGCGTCATGCAGGCGATGGTGAACAATGCCCGCGTGCGCTATCTTGGCGTCGACCACAGCAAATTCAACAGCAATGCCTTGGTCAGACTGGGCGATATCGGTGCATTCGATAAGCTGTTTACCGACCGCCCACCATCCGCCGCCATGCAGAAAACCCTAAACGAGCGCGGCGTGGCGTGGCAGGTTGCCGACCCTGTATCAAAGTAGCCAAGTCGGGTACAATTGAGCCATCATTCCATTCCTTTCAGACGGCCTGATTGAATGCTCAGGCCGTCTGAAAACAGAAAATCATTTTCCCATCAAAGAAATATTATGTTGAATAAAGACCAATTCGCGGACAACCACTTTATCCGCACCCTCATCGAAGAAGACCTCAAAAGCGGCAAACACGAAGCCATCCAAACCCGTTTCCCGCCCGAGCCCAACGGCTACCTGCACATCGGCCACGCCAAATCCATCTGCCTGAACTTCGGTTTGGCCTATATTTTCGACGGCCTGTGCAACCTGCGTTTCGACGATACCAATCCCGAAAAAGAAAACGACGAATACGTCAACGCCATCAAAGAAGACGTCGAGTGGCTCGGTTTCCATTGGGCAGGCGAGCCGCGTTTCGCTTCCAATTATTTCGACCAGCTTTACGACTACGCCGTCGGTTTAATCAAAGACGGCAAAGCGTATGTCGATGATTTGACACCCGAAGAAATGCGCGAGTATCGCGGTACGCTGACCGAAGCAGGCAAAAACAGCCCCTACCGCGACCGCAGCGTCGAAGAAAACCTCGACCTGTTCACACGCATGAAAAACGGCGAGTTCCCCGACGGCAGCAAAACCCTGCGCCTGAAAATCGACATGGCATCAGGCAACATCAATATGCGCGACCCCGTCATCTACCGCATCCGCCGCGCCCATCACCACAACACCGGCGACAAATGGTGCATCTACCCGATGTACGACTACACGCATTGCATTTCCGATGCCATCGAAGGCATCACGCATTCCTTGTGTACGCTCGAATTTGAAGCCCACCGCCCGCTTTACGACTGGGTGTTGGACAACATCCCCGCGCTGCACGCCACCCGCCCGCGCCAATACGAGTTTTCCCGTTTGGAGCTTTTGTATTCCATCACCTCCAAACGCAAACTGAACCAACTGGTTTCAGACGGCCACGTTTCCGGCTGGGACGACCCGCGTATGCCGACTATTTCCGGTATGCGCCGCCGCGGCTACACGCCCGAAGGCCTGCGCCTGTTTGCTAAACGCGCCGGTATTTCCAAATCTGAAAACATCGTCGATATGAGCGTGTTGGAAGGCGCGATTCGCGAAGAGCTGGAAAACTCCGCCCCGCGCATGATGGCCGTGCTGAATCCGCTCAAAGTAACGCTCACCAATTTTCAGACGGCCTTGGCCGAAAGCCGCACCGCGCCCTATCATCCGAACCGCGAAGACATGGGCAGCCGCGAACTGCCGATTTCGTCCACGCTCTACATCGAAGCCGACGATTTCAGCGAAAACCCGCCCAAAGGCTTCAAACGCCTGACCCTCGGCGGCGAAGTGCGCCTGCGCCACAGCTATGTGATGAAGTGTGACGAAGTGGTAAAAGACGCCGCCGGAAACATCGTCGAACTCAAATGCAGCTTGGATTACGACACCTTGGGCAAAAATCCCGAAGGCAGAAAAGTGAAAGGCGTGATTCACTGGCTCTCCGCCGAACATGCCGTGCCCGCCACCGTGCGCCTGTACGACCGCCTGTTCACCGAACCCCGTCCCGATGCCGTGCGCGGCGAAGACGGCGAATACCTGCCGTTCACCGATTTCCTTAACCCCGAATCGGTCAAAGAAATCACCGCCTACGTCGAAGCCGCCGCCAACGATTTGCCTGCGGAGAGCCGCTGGCAGTTTGAACGGCTGGGCTATTTCGTCACCGACCGCAAAGACCACCGCCCCGAGCATCCCGTGTTCAACCGCACGGTCACGCTGAAAGATTCTTGGCAGCCCAAGTAATCTGTTTGCAACAGCTATATTGAAGGCCGTCTGAAAACTTGAAATCTGGTTTTCAGACGGCCTTTGTCGATAAAGAGATGAGATGGAACGTTATTCTGTATATTTGAAACTGCTGGGGATGGCGGTGTTGTGGGGTGCGTCTTGGCCGATGGGGCGGATGCTGGGGCAGTCGCTGCCGCCGCTGACGGGCGGGGCGGTTCGGTTTGTGCTGGCTTCGGTTTTGTTGTTGGGCTGGTTGTTTGCACGCAGCAGGTTTGCGACTTTGGCGGCTTTGTCGGCGCGGCAATGGCTGGGCTTGACTGCGGCCGCTTCTGTCGGCGTGTGCGGCTATGCGGTGTTTTTTATGCTGGGTTTGCAGACTATGCCGGCAGGCAAGGCGGCGGTGGTCGTGGCAGTGAATCCGGTATTGACGCTGCTGTTGGCGACTTGGTTTTTCGGCGAGCGTTTAAATGCGAAGATTTTGGCGGGTATGCTGCTGGCGGTCGGTGGTGCCATTATGGTGGTAACGCAAGGGCAGCCGTTGACAGTTTTATCGGGCGGTATCAATGCAGGGGAGTGGCTGATTTTCGGCTGCGTGGTTTGCTGGGCGGCTTATACCTTAATCGGTCGCGCGGTTTTGCGCGGGATAGACGCGTTGACGGTAACGGCAGCAACGTCGTTCATCGGCGCGCTGATGTTGTCAGTGGTGGCGTTGTGGACGGACGGATTGCCTTTTGAGGCAATGGCAGCGATGGATGCACGCGGTTGGACGGCATTGGCGTGGCTGGTCATCGGCGCGACGGTATTGGCCTACGCGTGGTATTTCGAAGGCGTGAAGACTTTGGGTGCAGGTAGCGCGGCAGCGTATATTACGCTCGTGCCGATTTTCGGTATGCTCAGCTCGGCGTGGGTTTTGGGCGAACCTTTGCATATTTCGCTGGTTGCAGGTTGTGCAGCGGCAGTCGGCGGCATGACGCTGATGCGGTACGGGCAGAAGGCCATCTGAAGTTGGGCAAATACTCGGATTTTTGATAATAAGATTGCGGTTGCCACGTTACTTCCAGCCGTAATCTTATTGAAGAATAAGACTAAGTTACGGCCTTAGTGTTCGATTTAAAAATTTGACACCCTGCCTCCAACTGCCTAAAATTCAACTTTCTCAAAAATCTACCGTATCCTGCGGCACGATTTCATACTTTCAGACGGCCTTTGTGCCATCTCTCTGATACCATTCAAAATATATCAATACTATGCACGTT
>NZ_JBQCXF010000335.1:0-3317 GCF_051956635.1 Neisseria sp. P0022.S010
CGGTAATCAGCGTGGCGACTTCTTGGCTGGCCAGCATTTTTTCAAAACGTGCTTTTTCGACGTTCAAAATTTTACCTTTGAGCGGCAAAATCGCTTGGAATTTGCGGTCGCGGCCCTGCATGGCGGAGCCGCCTGCGGAGTCGCCCTCGACGAGGTAGAGTTCAGACAGAGCAGGGTCTTTTTCTTGGCAGTCGGCCAGTTTGCCCGGCAGGCCCAAACCGTCCATCACGCCTTTGCGGCGGGTGATTTCGCGGGCTTTTCGTGCGGCTTCGCGCGCGCGCGCGGCATCGACGATTTTGCTGGTGATGATTTTGGCTTCGGTCGGGTTTTCTTCAAGGAAGTCGGTCAGGGCTTGGTTGATGACTTCGTTGACGACGGGGCCGATTTCGCTGGAAACCAGTTTGTCTTTGGTTTGCGATGAGAACTTCGGATCGGGCAGTTTGACGGACAACACGCAGGTCAGGCCTTCGCGCATATCGTCGCCGGCGGTTTCCACTTTGGCCTTTTTGGCCACTTCGTTGGCTTCGATATAGTTGTTGATGGTACGGGTCATCACTTGGCGCAGCGCGGTCAAATGCGTACCGCCGTCGCGTTGCGGAATGTTGTTGGTGAAACATTGCACGCTTTCTTGGTAGCTGTCGTTCCACTGCATCGCGCATTCGACGCTCATGCCGTCTTTTTCGCCGAACGCGTAGAAGATTTTTTCGTGCAACGGTGTTTTTTTGCGGTTCATGTATTGCACGAAACCTGCCACGCCGCCGGAAAGGGCGAAGCTTTCGTGTTTGCCGTCGCGCTCGTCAATCAATTCGATGTCCACGCCGTTGTTCAGGAAGGAAAGCTCGCGGATGCGTTTGGCAAGGATGTCGAAGCTGTATTCGACATTGCCGAAGGTTTCCGCACTGGCGAGGAAGCGCACGGTCGTGCCTTTTTTGTCGGAATCGCCGACAACCTTCAACGGCTCTTCGGTTTCGCCGCGTACGAAGCGGACGAAGTGTTCTTTACCGTCGCGGTAGATGGTCAGCGTTACCCAGTCGGACAGTGCGTTGACGACGGACACGCCCACGCCGTGCAGGCCGCCGGAGATTTTGTAGCTGTTGTTGTCGAATTTGCCGCCTGCGTGCAAGACGGTCATGATGACTTCGGCGGCGGAGCGGCCTTCTTTCGGATGGATGCCGGTCGGCATACCGCGGCCGTTGTCGGCCACGCTGACGGAATTGTCGGCATGGATGGTTACGGTGATTTTGTCGCAATGTCCGGCGAGCGCTTCGTCAATGGCATTGTCAAGCACCTCGAACACCATGTGGTGCAGGCCGCTGCCGTCCTGCGTGTCGCCGATATACATACCGGGGCGTTTGCGTACCGCTTCCAAGCCTTCCAGCACTTGTATGCTGTCGGCGCCGTATTCTTCGTGTTTTTGGTCAGTCATGGTCTTTTCTTGCTGAATTTCAAGGAAATTTTCCGTGCGCGCAATGAAATGTCAAACGAGCGCGGCGGATGTGTTCCGAAAGGTCAAAATAATAGGCAATTATACCTGATTTTGCTGGAATATTCAGCGTTTTAAGTGCAAAAAGGCCGTCTGAAAGCTTAAATTTCAGACGGCCTTTGTATCGGAAAAACAGCTTTAGCGTTTGACGCCGCTCAATCGCGCCCAGCCTTCTTCGATTTCTGCAGGCTCGATGTCGAACCATTGGCTGTAAATGCCGCTGAGTTCTTCGACTTGTTCGTCCAAAAGGCCGGACAAAACAATGCGGCCACCTTGTTTGGTACGCGCGGCAAGCATTTCGCCGAGCATACGCAGCGGGTTGGCCAGAATGTTGGCGACAACGACATCAAATTGGCCTTGCGGCAGGCCGTCCGGCAGGTAGAACTGCGCGTCGACGTTGTTTTGTGCGGCATTGTCTTTGCTGGCGCGGATGGCTTGTTCGTCAATGTCTACGCCGATGGCGGAGCCTGCACTGAGTTTGAGGGCGGCAATGGCCAAAATGCCTGAGCCGCAGCCGTAGTCCAACACGCTTTCGCCGCCTTTGAGCTGCGTGTCCAGCCATTTGAGGCAGAGGCGGGTGGTCGGATGGCTGCCCGTGCCGAAGGCAAGGCCCGGGTCGAGTTGCAGGTTGACGGCGTTGCCGTTGGGCGCTTCGTGCCAAGACGGGGTAATCCACAGGCGGTCGGAAATTTGAATCGGGTCGAATTGCGCTTGGGTCAGGCGCACCCAGTCTTGATCTTCAAGGATTTCGCCGGTGTATTTCAAATCGTTCAAACCGCATTCCTGCGCGGCGGCTTCGATAATGGAAGTGGCGTCGTCGCTTTCGCCGAAAAGGGCAATGACTTTGCTTTGTTGCCAGATTTGCTCGGACGGCATGCCCGGCTCGCCGAAAATGGCCTGCTCGTTTTCTGTACCGGCGTAGGCATCTTCAATGGCGGCGGACAATGCGCCGTGTTCCATCAGCGCGTCGGCAAGGCGTTCGGCGACGGCATCGTTGACGTTGATGGTGATTTGTTGATAGGACATGGTGGGGCTTTCTTTTTAATAAGGCCGTCTGAAAATCGACGTTGTGCTTTCAGACGGCCTTGTCAGGTATGAAACCTGATGATGCGGGTTTATCGGTTTTTCAAACCCAGTACGTCTTGCATATCGTACAGGCCTTTTTTGCCGTTTGCCCAAACTGCGGCGCGTACGGCACCGGCGGCAAAGGTCATGCGGCTGCTGGCTTTGTGGGTGATTTCCACGCGCTCGCCGTCGGTGGCGAAGAGGGCGGTGTGGTCGCCGACGATGTCGCCTGCGCGGACGGTGGCAAAACCGATGGTGGACGGATCGCGCGGGCCGGTATGGCCTTCGCGGCCGTAAACGGCGCATTCTTTGAGGTCGCGGCCGAGTGCGTCGGCAATGACTTCACCCATGCGCAACGCGGTGCCGCTGGGGGCATCGACTTTGTGGCGGTGGTGGCCTTCGATGATTTCGATGTCGTAGCCTTCGTTCAACACGCGGGCGACGGTGTCGAGGATGTGGAAAGTGAGGTTGACGCCGACGCTGAAGTTGGCGGCAAAGACAACGCCTATTTTTTCGCCTGCGGCTTGGATGGCGGCTTTGCCTGCTTCGTCAAAACCGGTCGTGCCGATGATGATGTTGACGCCTTTTTCCACGCATTTTTGCAGGTGTTTCAGGGTTGGCTCGGGGCGGGTAAAGTCGATCAGGACATCGCTTTGAGCCAGTACGGCATCCACGTCGTCTGAAATGGCAACGCCGGTTTTGAGGCCGGAGGCGAAGCCTGCATCCAAACCCAATACTTCCGAACCGGAATGCTCGAGTGCGCCGGAGA
>NZ_JBQCXF010000336.1:0-3298 GCF_051956635.1 Neisseria sp. P0022.S010
GATTCTAGTAGTTTAATCTGTTTATCTGGTTTATTTCACTTCCATTCCTTTTCCCACTATCTTTTAATTTCGATAACTCATCTACCAATCTTGATACTTTTTATATGCTTATAATTATAAAAATATTTAAATGTTTGTTAAAAATGTGTAGAATGTAAAAAATTATATTTTATAAATGAGGGTAATTAAATGTGGTCAGATACTGAATCTAAAGAAGACTATCTCAATTTTGGTGAAGTATCCCAAATTGTTACTGAAATCTTAGAAACTGAAGCTATGCTCCCCGTTTCAATAGGTGTTTTTGGTAATTGGGGTGCAGGTAAATCTTCTCTATTAAATTTGATTGAGCAACAAATCAAACCTGATGAGTGGATTATAATTAAATTTGATGCTTGGCTCTATCAGGGATTTGATGATGCCAGAGCGGCGCTTTTGGAAACTATTGCAAGCCATTTGATTCAGGCCGCCAAAGATGAAGAAACCATCTTGCAAAAATCCAAAAACTTATTTGCAAGAATTAATGGTTTGCGTTTGCTTGGTTTAATGGCCGAAGGAGCTGCGTTGGCTGCAGGAGTGCCAACTTTTGGCTTAATTTCCAAAACATTTGAAACAGCAAAAGAATCATTGGATGGTGTTCAAAATGAAACAGAAAGTAAGCAAATTGTAGAAGTAGGGAAAAATCTTGTTGATTCAGGGAAAAATCTTATCAAGCCAAAAGAGAAACAAACACCACCACAACAAATCGATGAGTTTAGAAAAGAATATGGCGAAATATTGCAGGATTTAGGTAAAAAGCTGGTTATTGTAATTGATAATCTTGACCGTTGTCTGCCTGCTAATGCTATTCAGACATTGGAGGCGATTCGTTTATTTTTGTTTTTAAATCGGACGGCATTCATTATCGCGGCTGACGAGGAGATGATTCGCCATTCAGTTGCCGAACATTACAAAGATTTGTCGTATCGTCATCAAATTGATTATTTGGACAAGCTCATTCAGATTCCTATTCGTGTACCCAAAGCAGGTGTGCTTGAAATTCGTGCATATTTATATATGCTGTACGCCATTCATCAAAAAATACCAACCGCAAAATTAGCGAGCTTACGCCAATTTTTAGAAACTCATTTGCAACAATCTTGGAAAAGTCAATCTTTAAATCCAGAAGATGTGACCAAAACTATTGAAGAGCAACATAATCAAGTTCTCTTGTCAGATTTTGAACGAGCAAACAGAATAGCTCCCTTATTAGCAAATTCACCTAATGTTTACGGTAATCCCAGAATTGTAAAACGCATTTTAAATACCATTAAGATGCGTACCAAAATCGCAGACAAGCGTCAAATGCCGTTAGATGAAGCAATTATTACCAAACTGGTTATTTTTGAGCGATGCGTGGATTCTGATGTAGTAACAAAATTTTATCAGCTTGTTAATGAAGGAGAAGGTAAACCTGAATTATTAAAAGAACTGGAAAATAACAATGAGCAGAATCTATCAAAGCTCTCTGAAAATAAATCCATTCAAACATTTATCACAGAATGGGTAAAATTAGAGCCCAAATTATCTAATGTTGATTTGCGGGCTGCGATTTATTTATCTAGAGAAACCATTCTACTAAATACTTACACTGCTCAACTTTCTCAAAAAGCCCAAGATGTTTTAAGTATTTTACTTGTAACTAAATCAACAACAGGCTCACAAAATACTCAAACCGCTATTCAGGGATTAACAATTAATGAACAAATCTCCGTTATGGAAGCATTGATTGAACAATTAAGAAAACTGGATAATTGGGATGAAAGCCCAGATGGTTTTATAGGGGCTTGTTTGCTAGCGGCAAATTCAGAAGACGGTGCAAAAATTTTAACTCGCTTTATTGCTGAATTGAGAAATAAAGGTGTTAATCAGCCGTGGTTTAATACAAGATTAAAAAGAGAAACTTGGTATCAGGAGTAAGCAATGGGTACTTCACAATCTAGCGTGGGGCCAAATGGTCGTTCACCTTTGTTACCGGCTTGGGTTGATAACAACCAAGCAACGACTCAAACACCAGACCCACAGAGATTAAGGGGATTGCGTCAAGCAATCGGTAGGGCTGTACGAGGCGGTGGACGAGGTGATGTACGTAAAGCACTTGGTCATTATGCACGAAAAGCCAGTGGTGGTAAGCATACAGCCGTCCAAAAATTGGGGAAAATTACCCAAGCAGGTTCGGATTTATTTGGTATTTTTTCAGGCGGCCGGCAGCAACAATATTCGGTTAATTTACATAGTTTAAATGGTCAGCCTTGTGAGCAAGTTATCAACCAAATTACCGAACTTTTGGCTGGTCATCACGGTGATTCAGACAAAATTCGTTCTGCAATGAATATTGCTTTATCAGAAGCATTGGAAGGAATGACAACTTTTGATGAAAATAGCATTACCACTGAAGTCATTGGTAGAATGATGGTTTGTTATTTAACCGAAAGTATTTTTCTGCAAATTGCACACGATGCTGGCAAGGCTTGGAAGAAAGGCGATGATCCTGTGCAAATTGCCAGAGCAGAAAATGATTTACGGCAACTCATTCGTGAAGTAGTAGATATTAATCTTGCCCCTAAATTTACGGATGATGTTTGTCAGTTAACAATTGAACAAATGCAAGACATTCAAAATCAAGCTATTTTGGAAATTTGGGAAGAGTGGGAGGAGTATTGATGACTCAATTGGTTTTTCACCACGACATCAATCAATTAAATAACCTACAAAATGGAACAATACCTGTTCATTTGTATGGAATGGGTAATAAAAATCTACAAATTGCCCATATCGGTAATATGGTTTTAGATAGGGTGAGAAGATTAGGCATTAGACTTAATAACCAAGTAATGGATTTTCTAACCATTGCTATGGCAGTAACGGCGGCAGATACTTTTGTTTTGCGAAAAGATACCGCAAATGGCTGGTGCCGTTCCTTTTCTATTACTTTACCATTGTGCCAGCCAGCTATTTGGCAAGCAAACAAAGTTCATTTAGAACACATTTTACACTTTTTAAGTGGTGATATTTGGCAATTTGATTTTCAAGAAAACGGACAGAATCCTCCACAACCTTATTCACAAAATGATAGAACCAAGTTAGTAGATTTAAGAAATAAAGACTGTGTTTGTTTATTTTCAGGTGGTTTGGATTCATCGATTGGAGCAATTGATTTATTGGAACAGGGGCATTCACCTGTTTTGGTTAGTCATTCCTATAAAGGTGATAAATCACGTCAGCAAGCCATTATTCAGCAACTTAACCAAAATGGTTATAT
>NZ_JBQCXF010000337.1:0-3291 GCF_051956635.1 Neisseria sp. P0022.S010
AAGTGATGCCGTCGTAGAAATGCCATACGCGCATCACGCCTGCGCTGATCAGCATAAAGGCCAAGGCGGAGACAGTGGTCGCTGTAGTACGGCGAAGGTCGGGCGGCAGGGCTTCTGGCAGGGATTTCAGAGCAAACCAAAGCATACCGGCGCAGGCGAGTTCCAATGGGTTAAGCACGGGAATATACGGCAACGGCGAAGGTTGGAACGGAGTGGAGAAGTTGGTCCACAGCATCCAACAGGCAGCGGCAAGGGCGCACAACGGCATAGCAAAATACTGATAAATGGCTTGATGCCGTCTGAAAAATTCGCGGTGGCGTTGCGTATGGAAAACAATCCACATCGCCAGCGGCACGACAAGCCATGAGAGCTGCGCCCAAACGCCGGAGAGAAGGCCGCCGACATACAGCGCGGTCCAAAGCGTCCAAAGTACGCCGAGTATCGTGATATTGAGTTTGTGCAACCAAATCAGATCAGGGCGTGGATAATTGTTCAGAATGATGAAGTTCAACACGGTGGCGGCCACAAGCGGCAAGGCTGCGGCGGCTGTCCATGCGTGTTCGGTATGGTAGAAGACAAAATGCAGGGCAAACACGGGCAGGAATGCCAAGTTTGCCTGCAACAGCTCTTCCCATTTCAAACGTTTTGCAAACAGCAGCAAGCTGGCAAATATCGGCC
Source organism: Neisseria sp. P0022.S010 (assembly GCF_051956635.1). Lineage (NCBI taxonomy): Bacteria > Pseudomonadati > Pseudomonadota > Betaproteobacteria > Neisseriales > Neisseriaceae > Neisseria > Neisseria sp. P0022.S010. The sequence continues at coordinate 679 of NZ_JBQCXF010000337.1, forward strand.
ACATCCACAACTCGATAAACAGGGTTTCCTCGCCTGTCCATTGCATATAGAGGGCGTAGCTGCCTGTTGCCAACGCAGTAAGCAGGATGATCCAGCCTGAAACCTGCGCAAAGTAAACCTCGTTTCCTTCCGGCTTTTCAGTGTTAACCGGCACGCGTGGATATTGCAGCGCGTAGGCAGCCGCAAAAAGCAAAGGCGTAGCGGCAATAAGGTACAGATGACTCAGGAAGCCTTGGGATTCATAAATGATGCTGGATTGCAGCAACAGGGCGAACAATACATTGCCCAAGACAAATGTGATAAACACATTCGGCTCGTGTTTGCGCCGGCAGAATGCCCACGCCGCCGCCAAAGCGGAGAGAGCGACAATGCCGCCTTGGTCGGCCAAGAAAAGCAAAGGCAAAATAGAGATGTACAGCAAGGCGGCAGACAACACGGCCGTCTGAACGGATTTTTCCCATTGCGCCGAACCTTCGCGACGCGAGAAATACCACAGCAAGTAAATCGCCGCTCCGCCAAGCAACACCACAACCGTCGTAAACCACTGCCCTTCCAGAACGGTATCGGTGCCAAAACCCTGATAATTGCCCAGCTGAATCAGTGCCGCCAAGAGATAAACAATCAGCGCACCCAAACGGATATGCGGACGCTGTTGGCGCAGACCGAAGAAATAAACCAGCGCGGATTCGGCACTCCACAAAATGACCGTATTGCTCGGTTCAAAATAAAGCGGAACAGCAATAGTAAGGAACAACACCGCCAACGCAAAAAACGCCTGACGCAAAATATACAGCCCCTGCTGACGTTTCAGCAGCAGCGCCGCCAGTCCGTACACAGCGGCAAAACCCAATGCGGAAAGCGCATCCGCAGACGGCCAATGCTCCACCATGCGGTATTGCAGTCCGAACGCCGCCGCCATCGTGCCAAACAATAAAGTATGGTCGAGGACATGTACGCGCAGGCCATGTGTATAAATGCTGTTGCCAATCTCCTCCAAAGTCGCATTGTCGGCAATCGGCGTAACGCTGTCTTCGCTGTTTTCCGTCAGCTTACGGCGTGCAAACAGATAAGCGATAAAGGTATAGAGCAGCCAGTGGTAAATCAGGAAAGGCTCGGTAGTGGCGAAATGTTGCGGCGTATAACTTCGCATGCCCCACAGCGCGGCAATGGCAAAAGTAGCGGCAAAGCCCGTCAGGTTCAGCGGACGCCATGCCTTAAACCACGCAATCGCGGCCACACCTCCATTGAGCAGGGCAAGATAAGAAAACAGCACCAAATAATTGCCGCTGCCGTCTGAAGTCAGCAAAGGCGCGGCCATACCGCCGATTAAAGCAACCTGCGCCATAATCTGCGCATTCTGCCTTACCGCCAGCCACGCCATCAGCACAACCATCGCTACCATCAGCCCGAACACGACCGACACAGGCAGCAGCGGATGCAGTTTCAACGCCGCCAACGCCGTCAAATACATCACCGCCACGCCGAAACCCTGCAACACCAAGCCATATTCACGCTTACGGCTTTGCAGCTTCCAGCCGCCGACCACCGCCGCCAAACCCGCGCCTGCCACAGTCAGATAACGCAGCTCCACCGGCACATGAACCCGCTCGGAAGCATAGCGCAGTAAAAACGCCAAGCCGAGGAACAGCACCACAATACCGGTTTTCAACAGCGGATTGCCGCGCAAGAACCAAGCAACAATCGGATTGTCGGAAAACTTGTACTCTCCGCCTTCCGACTGAGCTTTATGGATAACGAATTGACGCGATGGCGCTTCTTCGCTTTCAGACGGCATCGAAGCAACAACAGCCTCTTCCTTAGGCAGCTCTTCTTGTTCAGCAGCAACCGGAGCAGCCACCTCGATAACTTCTGATTCCACAACAGGCTCAAGCGAAGCAGAAGCTTTGGCAGAAACAGGATCAATAGGTATAGAAAAAGAAGGAGCAAACGCCTCTTCAATCTTCTGCTTAACAGGCGCAGCTTCCGCTTCAGGCTCAACCCGAACATGAAGCGGCTCAGAGGCCGTCTGAACATCGGCAACAGGCCGAACCTCAAGCCCCTGCCCTACCTTCGCCTCATCACGGACAGCCTCATGCTCCAACACCGACAAACGCTGTTTCAGCAGCTCGATTTCCTGCTCCAGCTTTTGCATCCTGTCGCCTACCGTAGCAGATTCAGCCAAACGCTCTTCTTGGCGTTGTTTGGCGATTGACCAAGCAACCAGCCAAAACAACGACCCAATAATCACGCCGGTAAACATCTCATCAGCAAAATAGCCGATAATAATAGGAATAAGCAGGCCGAAAAACTGCATAAAACACCTGTTTGATAACAATAAGAATATGCCGATTGTAACACCGGCACCATTATTCATGAAAAAAAGAGACAAAAGGCCGAGAGTAAAAGCATACGGCGAATAGAATGTAGAGAATCAGCATAGAAAAAAAGGCCGTCTGAAAATGTTTAGGGATTTGAACTGCACCCCCAAAGTTGGACATCCCCCCTCCAACTCACAAGGTGCAGTTTTTTTATGAGCAAATATACATTACACTTCAAATACCAAGCCGTACTCCACTACCTGCACATACGCAGCCAACAGCGTACCGCAGATCA
>NZ_JBQCXF010000338.1:0-3285 GCF_051956635.1 Neisseria sp. P0022.S010
GAAATAAAGAGTTTGATTTTATGGTTGCCATTTTTCAGAGTATTTACTTGAAGTTACACATAGTTCAATTTTTTCAAAATAATTAGTTAACCTACCTATCCAACCCCTCCTGCACCATCTGCGCCGCCCTAACCACTACTCGGGCTTTGTTCTGCGTTTCCTGCCATTCTGAGGTCGGGTTGGAGTCAGCGACGATGCCTGCGCCGCTTTGGACGTATAGCGTGTTGTTTTTCACTACGGCGGTGCGGATGGCGATTGCCAAGTCCATGTCGTTGTTGAAACCCCATACGCCGACGGCGCCGCCGTAGATGCCGCGTTTGCTGGGTTCGACTTCTTCGATGATTTCCATGGCGCGGACTTTGGGTGCGCCGGAAAGTGTACCTGCCGGGAAGGTGGCGGCGAGGATATCCATGTTGGTCATACCGTCTTTCAGACGGCCTTCGACGTTGGAAACGATGTGCATTACATGGGAGTATTTTTCAATCACCATTTTGTCGGTGACTTTGACTTCGCCGGTTTTACTGATGCGGCCGACGTCGTTGCGTCCTAAATCAATCAACATGACGTGTTCGGCAATTTCTTTGGCATCGCTCAGCAGGTCTTGTTCGTTGGCGAGGTCTTCGGCTGGTGTTTTGCCGCGCAGGCGTGTGCCGGCGATAGGGCGGACGATGACATCGTCGCGTTCGCGGCGGACGAGGATTTCGGGGGAGGAGCCGACAATATGGAAATCGCCGAAATCGTAGTAAAAGAGGTAAGGCGAAGGGTTGAGCGTGCGCAGAGCGCGGTAGAGGGCAAGCGGGCTGTCGGTGAATTCCATGCTCATGCGCTGGCTGGGGACGACCTGCATACAGTCGCCTGCGAAGATGTAGTCTTTGATTTTGTTGACGCAGGCTTTGAACGGCTCTTCGCCGAATTCGCTGACGGCTTCGGTGTGTTTGCTGCCGAGGGAAAGCGGGATGGCGCAGCTTTGGCGCAACTGGGTGCGGATGTCTTCGAGTCGTTCGCGGGCGCGTTCGTAGCCGTCGGGCTGCGAGGGATCGGCGTAAACGATGAGGTGGATTTTGCCGCTCAAATTGTCGATAACCGCCAATTCTTGCGACAACATCAGCAAAATATCGGGCGTGCCGAGCGGGTCGGCTTTGGCGTTGTTTTTCAGGCGGTGGGCAAAGTGTTCGAAATTGTAGATGGTTTCGTAACCGAAGTAGCCGACTAGGCCGCCGGTAAAGCGCGGCAGACTTGGGATTTCAGGCGTTTTGAAGCGGTTGTGAAAGGCTTCGATAAATGGCAGCGGATTGCCGTCGTATTGCTCGACGATTTCGCCGTTTTGATAAACATCGACGTGTTTGCCACTGACTTTGAGATAGTAGCTGCAAGGCAGGCCGATAAAGGAATAGCGGCCGAAACGTTCGCCGCCGACAACGGATTCAAGCAGGTAGGTGAAAGGCTTGTTGGCAAGTTTGAGGTAGATTGAGAGCGGTGTGTCCAAGTCGGCAAGCAGCTCTTGAACGAGTGGAATGCGGTTGTAACCTTGTGCGGCTTGGGCTTGGTATTCTTGTTTGCTGATCATCTTGATAAGTCTTTCAGACGGCCTGTTTTAGGGTGTTAAATCGTGTGAAGAGTATAGCATTTTATTGGGATTGTTGACAGTCTGAGCGTTATGTCAGATATGGAAAACGCCGTCTGAAAAAGACGGTGCGAGGTATCAGGCAAGGGTGTTGGCGATTTTGTTTTTCCGGCTTCGTTTCCACTTGAAGAGATAAGCGGCAACAACGGGAATCAGGGCGATAATGGATTTGAATGTCCATCCTGAATACCATGTGCCTTCGGGAACGTCGCTTGCAAGCCAAGTGAAGTATGGCCACCAGCAGGCAACCAGGCTGCCGAGGAACAGCGGCCAAATATGACGGCTTAAGTTGCGTTGCCATAAAAGGAAACAGATGGCCGCCCAAACGAAAGTCAATACGGTAATCAGGAGAATGGTGTAGGCATCTGAAATCAGGATGGCGGCAAAGTAGTAGCTGAGTCCGACCCATAATAGGGCAAGTATCAAGACGATGATTTCTTCCGGGCGTTTAAACATGATTTCTCTCTTTTGTAAGACTGGCAATGCATCAATACTATACCCTAAACAAGAAGCGATGGTAAGAGTCTTTCAGACGGCCTTGTAGCCGGGTTTGCTATAATGTGCGCAATCAATTTTTTGGAAAGGACAAACCATGACGGCAAACTTTCAAGAAACGCTGAAGGCTTTGGGTAAAAAGGCGAAACAGGAAGCAGCGGAGCGGGAAGCGGAAGCGAAGGCTAAAAAGCAGGTAGAGGATGTGGATTTCAGTAAGGCAGTTGGTAAGGTTATACCGTTGAAAAATGCGGGTAACTATTATGAACAGCCCCGTGATAAATCTCCGATCAAGCCGCGACCTAAAGAAATGGCGACTTTGGAGCAGGAAGATTATTTTTATGTGGGCAGCGGCGGCTGGGAAGAACCGCCGGCTTCGTTCAGTAAAAACGGGCAGGGTAAAAATGATTTGATGCGTTTGCGAAACGGCCATTATCCTGTCGTGGCTGATGTGGATTTACATGGCTATACGCAGGAAGAAGCGCAGCAGGTATTGAATGAATTTATTGAGTTTACGAAAAAACGCGGCGTTTGCGGCGAGATTGTCCACGGCAGCGGCTTGGGTTCCGCAGGCTATAAACCGGTTTTGAAAAATATGACGCGCCGCTGGTTGATGCAGCATCCTGATGTGTTGGCTTATGTCGAGCCTCGACAAGGCAATGATGGCGCAGTCAGGATCTTGTTGAAACGCCAACGCCGAGACGATGATTGGAAACAGTAAAATAAAAAAAGCAGTGTCGATAAAATGACACTGCTTTTTTATGTTTGTCAGATTAAGAAGATTTCTTTTTGGAAACCGATTCGCAACCTTTGCCATTGGTCATTGTAGTTTTGGAATCTTTGGCAGAGTCAATATCAGTGCATTTGTAAGCATTGCCTAAACTATCCATCCAAACGGAAAGGGTATAGCCTGTTTTGATGGGAATGGCTTTCAAACGATAGGCTCGGCTTGTACTGGTATCAATCATTTCGGCAGAGTATTTATATTTGTCTGCCAAATCTTTATGGCCTTTGTATGAGGAAATAAAGTCATCCAACTGAGTTTTAATCTCATCAGTTTTCCACTTTGGATTTTTAACCATCTGGTTTTTAAAAGCAGAATTGATGGCGACTAACTCGGCATGCGCTTGTGATTGGTAGCCGCGTTCAATGTAGCGGTTGTAAGAGGG
>NZ_JBQCXF010000339.1:0-3282 GCF_051956635.1 Neisseria sp. P0022.S010
AGATAAAGTTTCATTCGTTTGAAGAAAAAACAATAAATCCTTTCTTCAGCATCTTTAAGCAATATTCTTGGTTTACCCTGCCTTTTTAGCGGTATAATTTTAAGTTTTCCAGTACGGCTTTACGCCCTCAATATTGTGAACAATACACGCTCCCCATTACCTTATCTTGCAACTTCCATAAGCCTTATCCTGCTGATTCTGCTTTCCTTGTCATGGGAATTGTGGATCGCACCATTGCGCGAAGGCGGCTCATGGCTGGCACTGAAAGCCCTGCCGCTGTGCCTGCCGTTGACCGGTATTTTGAAAAAACGCATCTACACTTATCAATACAGCTCCATGCTGATTCTGATTTACTTTGCCGAAGCCTGTATGCGCCTGGCTGACACAGCCGTCGCCAGCCGGATTTGTGCCGCCGTTTCCGTATTATTGTGTATTGCCTTTTTCCTCGGCTGCCTTGCATTTATCAAACAACAAAAACACACATCAAAATGACCTACCACACACTTTCAGACGGCCTGACTGAATCTTCAATGAAAACCTTTTGGCCTTTATGGCTCAGTTTTCTTTGGATTTGCGCAGTCCCTTTTCTTTCACTCTACCGAGTCGGCCCACTGCCCAGCTTTTATTTGGAAGCCATCTCACTGAGCGGCTCATTGGTACTGACATTGATTAGCGCACACAAAGGCCTGCTGAATATCCGCCTTCCTGCACTCAGTATCGGCCTGTTTGCCATGGCTGCATTTTGGTCACTCCAAGCGCGCCTCATGCATTCCACCTACCCCGGCATGAGCGACATCACTGCCTGGACATTTGTCATTTTGGCACTGGGCGCATGGTCGGTGCGTGGCTGGATAGCAGCTTACGGACAGGAACGCATCGTCAGCATTTTTGCTTGGTCTTTATTGATAGGTGCAACCATACAGGCTGCTATCGTTTGGCTGCAATTTAAAGGCTGGTCCAACGTAGAGTGGTTGAACGGCATCATTGCCCGAAGCAGCGGTACCGTAAACGGCCAACTCGGCCAGCGCAATCATTTGGGACATTATTTGATGTGGGGCATTTTGGCAGCATCCTATTTATGGATGGCGCGCAAAATGTCCAATGCAGCAGGTTTTCTGTTCGTATTGGCATTGACTGCGACCCTCGGCCTTGTCAACTCGCGCACCATCTTGGGCTACATTGCCGCCCTATTCCTGATTACGCCGTTATGGTTTTGGCGTACCCGTTTCCAACACAAACGCGCACTGTGCATTTTCCTTCTGACCGCCATCCTGGCCGCTGCTTTCCAATTCGGCATGGGCAGCCTGTTGGATTTGTTTGGCAACATCAAATACGAAACCGCTGTCGAACGCGCAGGTACCAGCGGTTTTGAAGGCTCCATGCGCCAAATCGAATGGAGCAAGGCATGGATTGCCTTTCAATCCGCACCTTGGTTCGGACATGGCTGGAACAGCTTTGCCCAGCAAACCTTCCTGATCAATGCCCAACAACAATACTTCCCCAACAATATTCTCGGCGTACTGTTTACCCATTCGCACAATATCGTCATGCAGTTATTGTCTGAAATGGGCATTGCCGGCACCTTGCTTGCAACCTTAACCCTGCTTGCAGCCGTATGGCGACTGTTGGGCCGCAACCAAACACCGGCTTCCCTGTTTTTACTGACCGCCGCCGCCGTCAGCCTCTGCCACAGCATGCTCGAATATCCGCTTTGGTATATCTACTTCCTCACAGTATTCAGCCTGATTCTGTCGCTTACACCTTCTTATCCGAAAGATGTTTCAGACGGCCCTTTATCTACCCGAATCAGGCAGTGGGCAGGCGGTATAGCCGCTTTATCAATTTTAATCGGCATGGCAAACCTCAGCTGGGAATATCAAAATCTGACCCAATATAGCCGTGTAGGGGAAACCGACAATCCGCAAACAGTTCAAAATAAAATCGACGGTTTGCAGCAGCTTTCCAAAGAAAGCCCTATGCTTGCCTATTACGCCGATTTAAGTTTGAGCAAACGTGCCGACCCGACCGATGCCTACATCCGCCCATGGGCAGAAGAGGCCGCACTTAAAGCCCTGACCTACCGCCCCTACTCCAACGCCTATCAAGTTGGCCTCTACCTCTACCGACAAGGCAAAAAAGAAGAAGGTGCGCAATGGATGCAGGCAGTGCAATATTATTATCCGTATATGATGTATTTCTACGCCGACAAAATACGCAGCCATCCGGCATTCGCCCCACTGCTGCCCAAACTTTTGTCTGATTGCAAAGATTTCATCAATGCACCGAAACACCAAACTGCCAAATCTTGTGATAAACCCTAAACAAAACTCACTCAATTGTCAGTTTGTCCTTACAGGCCGTCTGAAAATGTAAAGAGCGACAAGTTTCTATGCAAAAAAGCGCAAAAGCACAGAAAATTACGCTATCAACAAAAGCAGATTGCATGTTAAGATTGAATACAACTCTATTTTAATCGCCGCACCGCCTATTTAGTGCCACGGCGCATACAATCACGAAAAGGAAATTCCATGAGTCGCGTATTACTCGTAGATGACGATGCCCTCTTGACCGAATTACTGACCGAATACCTGACTGCCGAAGGCCTCAACGTCCACAGCGTTTCTGACGGCGAAGCCGGCGTTCAAGAAATTCTGACCGGACAATACGATGTCGTCGTATTAGACTCCATGATGCCTAAAATGAACGGTTTGGACGTTTTGAAAAACGTACGCACCCAAAGCACTGTGCCCATCATCATGCTGACTGCAAAAGGTGACGACATCGACCGCATTATCGGTTTGGAAATGGGTGCGGACGATTACGTACCGAAACCATGCACACCGCGCGAACTCTTGGCGCGTATCAACGCCATCTTGCGCCGTGCGCAACACAGCAACGAACAAAACAACGCGCCTAACAGCATTTCTGTCAGCGACGTTATCCTCTACCCTGCCAAACGCCAAGCCAGCATCAAAGACATTCCGCTTGAATTGACCAGCACCGAGTTCAATCTGCTTGAAGTTTTGATGCGCCACGCCGGACAAGTTGTCAGCAAAGAAACTCTGTCTATCGAGGCACTCGACCGCAAACTGGCTAAATTTGACCGCAGCATCGACGTACACATCTCCAGCATCCGCCACAAATTGGGCGATGCTTCCCTGATTCAAACTGTACGCGGCTTAGGCTACCTGTTTGTTAAAAACTAAAGATTAAACAGATCAATGAAACTGTTTCAACGCATCTTCGCCACATTTTGCGCAGTCATCGTCTGCGCAATCTTTG
>NZ_JBQCXF010000340.1:0-3264 GCF_051956635.1 Neisseria sp. P0022.S010
ATACACTATAAATCTCACTCAACAAGGCCGTCTGAAGACAATATAAACGACATTTAAACTCCAACCTCAATGCCGTCTTTTATGATTCTCCTAAAATTTCCTTTTAAAAAAACATATTACGAAATAAACGACTATTTTCCATACCTACTCTGTCTGCAAAAAACAACGTTTTCCTACACGATAACATTGTTGTTACTCAGGGTGTCGGCGCCAATGGTCAGACCATTTACAAAGTGGCTACTGATAAAAACCTGAAAGTAGACAGCGTTACCGCAGGCGATACCGTGATGAATAATGATGGTGTGAAAGTTGGTGATAATGTTGCGTTGAACAAAGACGGCTTGAAAGCAGGCGATGTGAACCTGACTAAAGACGGCTTGGACAATGCGGGTAACAAAGTGACCAACGTAGCCGACGGCGACCTCAATGCCAACAGCAAAGATGCCGTCAACGGCAGTCAGTTGTACGCAACCAACCAAAACGTAGCCAATAATGCTGCGACTATTGCCAAAGGCATCAACTTCGGCGGTACGACCGGCAGCAACAACTACGCATTGGGCGACACCATCAACGTTAAAGGCGACAGCAATATCATCAGCGAAACCGTTGCCGGTGGTGCTCAACTGAAGTTAGCTGACGAGATTAGCGTGAAGACAGTGAATGCCGATACCTTCAAAGCGGGTAATACTGTGATGAATAACGACGGCATGAAAGTCGGCGATAAAGTTGCGTTGAACAAAGACGGTCTGACCGCAGGCAACACCGTGGTCAACAACGATGGCGTAACCATCGCTGCACCGACTGAAAACAATCCGAACAACCAAGTCAAACTGTCTCCTGTCGGTCTGAACAACGGCGGCCAACGCATTACCAATGTGGCTCCGGGTAAAGACGGTACAGACGCGGCAAATGTGAATCAGTTGATTGGTTTGGGTACCGAGTTGCAGAACAACATCAACCAAGTAGGTAAGAAAGCCTACGCGGGTGTGGCCGGTGCGATTGCCCAAGGCTCGATTCCGCAAGTAACCAGTCCGGGTGAGACCGGTATCGGTGTCGGCAGCGGCTACTACGGCGGTCAGTCTGCCATGGCTATCGGCGTATCTGCGATGAGTGACGGCGGCAACTGGATTGTCAAAGGCAACTTCTCGGCCAATACCGACGGTCATGTCGGTGTCGGTGTCGGTGCGCTGTATAAGTGGTAAGTTGGCAATGACAGGCAACTAGATTTACTGCCTGAATAGGGAGGCCGTCTGAAATTTTAGGTTTCAGACGGCCTTTTTTTCTGAAAACACTTGAATTTAGACTATCTGAAACGATATGCTTCATCTATTTACCGCATGACTCTGAAAGAGAACAAATGAGCAAAACCATCCATTATTTGAAAGACTACGCCGCGCCAGCGTACCGTATTCTGAAAACCGACCTGCATTTCGATATTTTAAAACCGCAAACCATCGTCAAATCCAGTCTGACCGTTCAACCTGAAAGAGCAGGAGAGCCATTGGTATTGGATGGTTCGGCAAAACTGCTGTCTGTGAAAGTAAACGGCCGGGCCGTAGATTATGTGTTGGAAGACGAAAAACTGACGATTGCCGGCGTGCCGTCTGAAAACTTCACGCTGGAAGTAGAAACCGAAATTCTGCCGGCTGAGAACAAATCTTTGATGGGTCTGTATGCTTCCGGTGGCAACCTGTTCACACAATGCGAACCGGAAGGTTTCCGCAAAATTACGTTTTACATCGACCGTCCGGATGTCATGTCTAAATTTACCACCACAATCGTTGCAGACAAAAAACGCTATCCGGTGTTGCTGTCTAACGGCAATAAAATCGATGGCGGCGAGTTTTCAGACGGCCGTCATTGGGTGAAATGGGAAGACCCGTTTGCCAAACCGAGCTATCTCTTTGCTTTGGTAGCTGGCGATTTGGCAGTAACGGAAGATTATTTTACGACCATGAGCGGCCGTAAGGTCAAAATCGAGTTCTATACCACGGAGACAGATAAACCTAAAGTAGGGTTTGCCGTGGAATCGTTGAAAAATGCGATGAAATGGGACGAAACACGCTTTGGCTTGGAATACGACTTGGATATTTTCATGGTCGTTGCCGTGGGCGATTTCAATATGGGCGCAATGGAAAACAAAGGTTTGAATATTTTCAACACCAAGTTTGTGCTGGCCAACAGCCGTACCGCGACTGATACCGATTTTGAAGGCATTGAATCTGTTGTCGGCCACGAATATTTCCATAACTGGACGGGCAACCGCGTGACCTGCCGTGATTGGTTCCAATTGTCGCTGAAAGAAGGTTTGACCGTATTCCGCGATCAAGAGTTTTCCGGCGACAGAGCCAGCCGCGTGGTGCGCCGTATCGACAATGTCCGCATGCTGCGCTTGTTCCAATTCCCTGAAGATGCGGGCCCGACTGCGCATCCTGTCCGCCCGGCCAGCTATGAAGAGATGAACAACTTTTACACCATGACCGTCTATGAAAAAGGGGCGGAAGTAGTGCGTATGTATCACACCTTGCTCGGGGAAGAAGGCTTCCAAAAAGGCATGAAGTTGTATTTCCAACGCCACGACGGACAGGCTGTAACTTGTGATGATTTCCGTGCTGCAATGGCAGACGCAAACGGCATCAATCTTGATCAGTTCGCCTTGTGGTACAGCCAAGCCGGCACGCCGGTTTTAGATGCCCAAGGCCGTCTGAAAGATGGAGCGTTTGAATTGACCATCAAACAAACCATTCCGGCCACGCCCGATATGGTGGACAAACAGCCGATGATGATTCCGGTCAAAACCGGTTTGCTGAACGAAAAAGGCGAAGCAGTTGAGTTTGAATATCAAGGCAAACGTGTGAAAGAGGCGGTTTTGGTATTGACGGAAGCCGAGCAGACTTTTGTGTTGGGCGGCGTTAATGAGCCGGTTATCCCGTCTCTGCTGCGAGATTTCTCTGCACCGGTTACCCTGAACTATCCGTACAGCGAGCAAGAATTGGCGACTTTACTGGCGGCAGATGAAAATGAGTTTGCCCGATGGGAGGCTGCTCAAACCCTGTATCATCGCGCCATTAACGCCAACCGTCAGGCATTGGCGGAAGGCCGTCCTTTGCCGGAACACAAAGCATTGATGGATGCTCTGGCTTTGGTGGTTTCCGGTGACTTTGATCCGGCATTCCGTGCCATTTTGCTGCAAATGCCGTCTGAAACCGATGTATGGGCGGAAGAAGAAAATATTGACCCGATTCAGGTTCATCAAGCGCGAGA
>NZ_JBQCXF010000341.1:0-3259 GCF_051956635.1 Neisseria sp. P0022.S010
GTGCTGACGGCGTTGCCATTTCCTTAATGGATAAAACCGAACAGAAAATGTTTGAATCCATTAAAGAGCTGACCTGCAGCGATTTGAATGTGGAACGCATCGAAGGCTTTGAGCCGCATTGGTGGGGCAACGACAATCAAGATGAAGCCGAAGCGCAACCGGTTCAGCACAGCGACAGCCGCTCTCGCCGCGATGATAGAAACAAACGCAACGAATACTCGAATAAGTCAGACAAAAACTCGAAAAAAGCAGAAGAGAAAAACGATCCGGGTATTGTCTGCGGTAAAATTGCCGGCAGAACACGCCGCAGCCGTCACGAGCGTCAGCCTTGCGCCCTGCTCCAACCTGGTTTTGGCGTAAAGTAAACAACGCTGATTAATCGGTTTTCTGATTATTTATCCTAAGCAAAGGCCATCTGAAACTTATCTTTTAAACGGCCTTTTATTGAACTAAAAATAAAAAGGACGTGATGAACGCGTCCTTTTTTCCGTTTCAGACGGCCTTTATTATTTAAGGCCGTCTGAAAATCGGTTTACCTTGTTACATTAAACATTCACGGTTTCGGCTACTTCGTTGTAGCTGTCGATTTCGTTGAAGTTCATGTAGCGGTAGATTTGGTCACCCTGCTCGTTGATAATACCGATATTAGCTTGATATTCTTCAACAGTCGGGATTTTACCCAGTTTGGAGCAGATTGCCGCCAACTCAGCCGAGCCGAGGTAAACGAAGGTGTTTTTACCCAAGCGGTTCGGGAAGTTGCGGGTAGAGGTGGACATGACGGTTGCGCCTTCGTGTACTTGGGCTTGGTTACCCATACACAATGAACAGCCCGGCATTTCCATACGCGCGCCGGCACGACCGAGTACGCCGTAGTGGCCTTCGTCGGACAACTCTTTCGCATCCATTTTGGTCGGCGGTGCCATCCACAGGCGGACGGGGATGTCGGACTTGCCTTCCAAGAGTTTGGAGGCGGCGCGGAAGTGGCCGATGTTGGTCATGCACGAACCGATGAACACTTCGTCAATTTTGGTGCCGGAGCACTCAGACATGAAGCACACGTCGTCAGGATCGTTCGGACAGGCGATAATCGGCTCTTTAATGTCGTCCATGTTGATTTCAATCACGGCGGCGTATTCGGCATCTTTATCCGCTTCGAGCAATTCAGGATTTGCCAACCATGCTTCCATGGCTTTGATGCGGCGTTCCAAAGTGCGCGGGTCTTGATAGCCGTCGGCAATCATGTTTTTCATCAACACGACGTTGGATTTCATGTACTCGATAATCGGCTCTTTGTTGAGCTTCACGGTACAGCCTGCAGCAGAACGTTCGGCAGACGCGTCAGTCAATTCAAAGGCTTGTTCCACTTTCAAATCAGGCAGGCCTTCGATTTCGAGGATGCGGCCGGAGAAGATGTTTTTCTTACCGGCTTTGGCAACAGTCAGCAAACCTTGTTTAATCGCGTACAACGGAATTGCATTTACCAAGTCACGCAGGGTGACGCCCGGTTGCAGTTTGCCACTGAAGCGTACCAATACAGACTCAGGCATATCAAGTGGCATTACGCCCGTGGCTGCTGCGAAAGCAACCAAGCCGGAACCGGCAGGGAAAGAAATACCGATAGGGAAACGAGTGTGGCTGTCGCCGCCGGTACCGACTGTATCAGGCAACAGCAGGCGGTTGAGCCATGAGTGAATCACGCCGTCACCCGGACGCAGGGATACACCGCCACGGGTAGAGATAAAGGCAGGCAATTCTTTATGGGTTCTGACATCGACAGGTTTTGGATAAGCCGCGGTGTGACAGAAAGACTGCATCACCATATCTGCTGAGAAGCCCAAACAAGCCAGGTCTTTCAATTCATCGCGAGTCATCGGGCCGGTAGTATCTTGCGAGCCGACAGTAGTCATGCGTGGTTCGCAGTAAGTACCCGGACGCACGCCTTGTCCTTCAGGCAGACCGCAGGCGCGACCGACCATTTTTTGAGCCAATGTGAAACCGGCTTTGCTTTCGGCAGGCGCTTGAGGCAGACGGAATTCGGTGGAAGCAGGCAGTTTCAGGGCTTCACGCGCTTTGGCGGTCAGGCCGCGACCGATAATCAGGTTGATACGGCCGCCGGCTTGCACTTCATCCAGCAATACTTGGGATTTCAGGCTGAACTCGGCAACGGTTTCGCCATTTTTCACAATTTTGCCTTCATAAGGCAGAATATCGACGACATCGCCCATTTTCAGCGCGGAAACATCGACTTCAATCGGCAATGCACCGGAATCTTCTTGAGTATTGAAGAAAATCGGCGCAATTTTGCCGCCCAAGCATACGCCGCCGAAGCGTTTGTTCGGTACGAACGGGATGTCTTCGCCGGTATGCCAAATGACGGAGTTGGTCGCGGATTTACGAGAAGAACCGGTACCGACCACATCGCCAACATAAGCAACAGGATGGCCTTTGGCTTTGAGTTCTTCCAACAATTTAATCGGACCGACTTCACCCGGTTTATCAGGATTGATGCCGTCGCGCGGGTTTTTCAACATCGCCAGCGCGTGCAGCGGAATATCCGGACGACTCCATGCATCAGGTGCAGGAGAGAGGTCGTCTGTATTGGTTTCGCCGTCGACTTTGAAGACGGTAACAGTGATTTTTTCTGGAACTTTGGCACGAGAAGTGAACCATTCGGCATCTGCCCAAGATTGCAATACTTCTTGCGCGTATTTATTGCCTTTTTCGGCTTTTTCTTGAACATCGTGGAAAGAGTCAAACATCAGCAGAGTATGTTTCAGACCATTTGCAGCGATAGGCGCAAGTTTGTCGTTGTCCAAGAGTTCGATGAGTGCATGAATGTTGTAACCGCCAAGCATGGTACCCAACAGCTCGGTAGCATACTCAGGGGAAATCAGCGGACTGGATACGCTGCCTTCGGCAACGGCTGCCAAAAATGAGGCTTTAACTTTGGCGGCATCGTCCACACCGGGCGGTACGCGGTGAGCCAACAGCTCAACCAAGAATTCACCTTCACCGGCAGGTGGATTTTTCAGTAGCTCAACCAAATCAGCAGTCTGCTGAGCAGTCAGAGGAAGGGGGGGAATACCAAGGGCGGCGCGCTCGGCGGCGGCTTTACGATAGGCTTCTAACATCTCTTTGTTCCTTTTTCTGTTTTTTCTTCTGGGCAGTTGCAAATGATTTGCAATTAAAGATTGTAAACAATCCTTTTAAGCATCATAGACCAGTTTTCAGAAAATGGGAACAGTTATGTTATGGAATG
>NZ_JBQCXF010000342.1:0-3247 GCF_051956635.1 Neisseria sp. P0022.S010
TCAGGAGAAACTTCGTCAAATTTTTTGCCGTAAGTTTCTTGCGCAGTCAGATCCAACCATGCAACCAGCTCGCGGTGCAGCCAGTCGGCAGTCCAGTCCGGAGCTTGGTATGCACCGTGACCCAATACAGAGCCAACTTCCATACCACCGGTAGTTTGCCATGCAGATTGACCTGCCAAAATATCGTCTTTGGTCATCAGGACTTTGCCGGATGCAGAAACGACTTGTTCAGGGTATGGCGGAGCCTTTTTATAGACCTCGCTACCCATATAACCAAGAATGGTAAAGCATACTGCCAGTACGGCAAACAGCAAGTACCAAAGCTTCTTGTACTGTCCCATTTTGAGTACTCCTTGATTTTGGTAAAAAGTGGTTGGGTATTAATTCATCAAATATGAATGTTAAAGATTGTATCACGGTTTTAAAAGTAAAGAAATATTTTGTCAATAATATTCCTTTAAAACCATTAACTTACATGATATTGATTCCTATTATCCTGTATAACTCCTCCTTTGTTATATTTTGTGTTAAGCCCACACTAACATTTTCACACAAAAATAAACTTTTCGGTTTAGTTTTTTATACTACTAAAGGAGTATTTAAGGATTAAAAGATTCATATTCATTGAACAATTTGATTTATGTCAAAATGCACCCAAACAAGCGCCTACATAATCATACAAAATTTCAAACCATCCTATCAGGATACTTAACTTTTCTTACAATAAGGAAACTTTAAACATGAAACGCCAAACCTTAGCTGCACTTATCGCTTCTGTATTTGCACTGGCCGCATGCGGCGAACAAGCTGCTAAACCAGCTGAAACTCCGGCTGCCACCGCTTCTGCCGAAGCTCCTGCTGCTGCTTCTGACTCACAAGCTGCTGCAGAGACTCCTTCTTCAGAATTGCCTGTAGTCGATGCCATCATGACTCACGCTCCGGAAGTTCCACCTGCAATCGATCGCGATCATCCGGCTAAAGTACGCGTTAAAATGGAAACCGTCGAAAAAACCATGACTATGGAAGACGGTGTTGAATACCACTACTGGACATTCAACGGCGACGTTCCGGGCCAAATGATCCGTGTACGCGAAGGCGATACCGTAGAAGTAGAATTCTCTAACAATCCTTCTTCTACCGTTCCTCACAACGTTGACTTCCACGCTGCTACCGGTCAAGGCGGTGGTGCAGAAGCTTCCTTCACTGCCCCAGGCCACACTTCTACTTTCAGCTTTAAAGCTCTGCAAGCCGGTTTGTACATTTACCACTGTGCCGTTGCTCCTGTCGGTATGCACATCGCCAACGGTATGTACGGTTTGATCTTGGTTGAACCTAAAGAAGGCCTGCCTAAAGTGGACAAAGAGTTCTACATCGTACAAGGCGACTTCTATACTAAAGGTAAAAAAGGCGCCCAAGGCCTGCAACCTTTCGATATGGATAAAGCCATTGCCGAACAACCTGAATACGTTGTATTCAACGGCCACGTAGGCTCTATCGCCGGCGACAATGCCCTGAAAGCCAAAGCTGGTGAAACTGTTCGTATGTACGTTGGTAACGGTGGTCCTAACTTGGTATCTTCTTTCCACGTTATCGGCGAAATCTTCGACAAAGTATATGTTGAAGGTGGTAAACTGATTAACGAAAACGTACAAAGCACTGTGATTCCTGCCGGTGGCGCCGCCATGATCGAATTCAAAGTCGATATTCCAGGCAGCTACACTATAGTTGACCACTCTATCTTCCGTGCGTTCAACAAAGGTGCTTTGGGTCAATTGAAAGTTGAGGGTAACGAAAACCCTGAAATCATGACCAAAAAACTGAGCGACACCGTTTACCAACCTGCCGGTGCTGCCGCTTCTGCTCCAGCCGCTGCGTCTGCCGCACCTGCTGCTTCTGAAGCCGCTAAATAATCCCTCGGTTTAATACGCCAAGCCACTGCTACTCTTCTCTTAGAGTCGCAGTGGCTTCCATCACAATTAATCTTCCTATTCAATCAGACAGATTGATTTTTCAGACGGCCTTGTTATGATTAGGCTATCTTAAAAATAAATTTTCTGTTTCAATCGATAATAAGGGCGTACCATGAAACTCATACGACTCCTCCTCTTAGGCAGTGCCTTAATCTGCGGCAATACATTTGCAGCCGAAATGGTAAAAATCGAAGGAGGCAGCTATCGCCCTCTCTATCTTAAAAAAGAGACTTCCCTTATTAAAGTCAAACCCTTCCAACTTGACAAATATCCTGTAACCAATGCTGAATTTGCCGAATTTGTGAAAACACATCCACAATGGCAAAAAGACAAAATTAGCTCTAAACAAGCTGAAAAAGCTTACCTGAAACATTGGGTAAAAAACGGCAGCAACAGTTATGCGCCTAAAGCCAGCGAACTCAAACACCCGGTAACCAATGTTTCATGGTTTGCCGCCAATGCCTACTGCGTTTCCAAAGGCAAACGCCTGCCGACTATTGACGAGTGGGAATTTGCAGGCTTGGCTTCTACCACTCAAAAAGACGGCTCTGCCGAACCCGGCTACAACCGCACCATCTTGGATTGGTATGCAGACGGTGGCCGCAACGGTCTGCACGACATCGGTAAAAACAAACCCAACTATTGGGGCGTATACGATATGCACGGCCTGATTTGGGAATGGACTGAAGACTTCAACAGCAGCCAACTCTCAGCCGGCTCATCCAACACACAAATGTTCTGTAGCGGCGCATCCGTAGGCTCAAGCGACCCATCCAACTATGCTGCTTTCTTGCGCTACGGCATCCGCACCAGCCTGCAGTCCAAATATGTTTTAAATAACTTGGGCTTCCGCTGTGCGAGCAAATAAAGTTTAGTTTTTTATCACCAAAGCAGCTTTGGCGGTACTGGAAGGTATCGCCGCTTTTTTTGGCCATCTGAAAAGATATGGCGCACAAAGACAAATTGTGGCATAATCCGCCCGTCTTTCTAAAAAGGCACTTAGGAGTTTGCTTAGGTCGTTTGGCTTGGCAAACTTGTCCGAACCTGAAAAGGTTCTTTTATTTTCGGAGTTATCCATCATGGCATTGACCGTAGAACAAAAAGCACAAATTGTTAAAGATTTCCAACGTAAAGAAGGCGATACTGGTTCTTCTGAAGTACAAGTCGCTCTGTTGACTTTCCGCATCAACGACCTGACTCCTCACTTCAAAGCCAACCCTAAAGACCACCACAGCCGTCGCGGCCTGTTGAAAATGGTTAGCCAACGTCGTCGCCTG
>NZ_JBQCXF010000343.1:0-3232 GCF_051956635.1 Neisseria sp. P0022.S010
GAATAGGCCGTCCGCACCCAAAAGACCCCAAAAATGACCGCTAAAACCCTGTTCAAAGCCATCAAAAAACGCCTGCAAACGCTGCGCATCCGTGCGGGCAAGGCGTGGCTCGACCGTGCGCCGGTGCCGTCTGAAAAGCCGCTTGCGCCGGAGAATATCGGCGGCATTCTGTTTTTGCGCCAAGACGGCAAAATCGGCGACTACATCGTCAGCTCGTTTGCCTTTCGCGAAATCAAAAAATCCGCGCCGCACATCCGCATCGGCGTGGTCTGCACCGAGGCCAACCGCAGCCTGTTTGACGCCAATCCGCATATCGACGCGGTGCATATTGTCCAAGCCAAAAGCAGCCGCTCGTATCGGGAAACCGGCCGCTCGATTGCAGGGCAATATGATGTCGTTATCGATCCCACCGTATTGGTGCGCAACCGCGATTTGGTTTTAATCCGCAGCATCAGCGCGCCCTACAACATCGGCTTTGCCAAAGAAAACTACCACATTTTCAACCGCAACATCGCCGATAAAAAACAGCATTAAAGGCCGTCTGAAAATCAATTTCAGACGGCCTTTTATTTATCAATCCAATCAGTTTTTCATCGATTGAACCGGAGCCGGGATTCTACCGCCTCGGTTGACGAACACTTCGCATGAGCCTTCTTTGACCGGCATTACAGGCGCGTGGCCCAACAGGCCGCCAAACTCAACGCTGTTGCCAACGGTTTTGCCGGTTACCGGAATAATACGCACGGCGGTGGTTTTGCTGTTGATCATGCCGATGGTGGCTTCGTCGGCGATGATGCCGGAAATGGTATGAGCAGGCGTATCGCCGGGGACGGCAATCATGTCCAAACCAACGGAGCAGACGGCTGTCATGGCTTCGAGTTTGTCCAGTGTCAGCACACCGGCTTCGGCAGCTGCAATCATGCCCTCGTCTTCGGAAACAGGGATAAATGCGCCGCTCAAACCACCGACCGCGCTGGAAGCCATCATGCCACCTTTTTTCACAGCATCGTTCAGCAATGCCAAAGCCGCTGTCGTGCCGTGCGTACCGCAGACGCTCAAGCCCATTTCTTCAAGAATGCGTGCCACCGAATCGCCAATAGCAGGGGTTGGTGCCAACGACAAATCGAGAATACCGAATGGGATATTCAGCATTTTTGAGGCTTCACGGCCGATGAGTTCGCCCACGCGGGTAATTTTGAAAGCGGTTTTCTTCACTACTTCCGCAACTTCGGTCAATGTCGTTGCATCTGAATTTTCCAACGCGGCTTTTACGACACCCGGGCCGGACACGCCGACATTGATAACGGCATCCGCTTCGCCCGCACCGTGAAACGCGCCCGCCATAAATGGGTTGTCTTCCACTGCATTACAGAACACGACAATTTTGGCGCAGCCGAAACCTTCGGGCGTGATTTCGGCCGTGCGTTTGATGGTTTCGCCTACCAGCTTGACCGCATCCATATTGATACCGGCGCGCGTGCTGCCGATATTGATGGAGCTGCACACGATATCGGTGGTTTTCATCGCTTCAGGAATGGAACGGATCAGCACCTCATCCGAAGGCGACATGCCTTTTTGCACCAGCGCGGAAAAGCCGCCGATAAAGGACACGCCTATCGCTTTGGCTGCTTTGTCCAAAGTCTGCGCCACGCTGACGTAAGAATCGGCTTTGGTTGCCGCCGCGATTTGGGCAATCGGTGTGACAGAAATACGCTGATTCACAATCGGTACGCCGTATTTGGCAGACAGATATTTTGCCGTTGCCACCAAGTCTTTGCCGACCGTGGTGATTTTATTGTAAATATTTTGGTTCAACACATTGATATCGCTGCTGATGCAGTCGTGCAAATCAATGCCGATGGTAATGGTGCGCACGTCAAAATTCTGGTCAGCCACCATTTTGACGGTTTCTAAAATCTCGCCGGATTGAATACTCATGGCTCTCCCTCCGACTTAAATACGGTGCATGGCTTGGAAAATTTCTTCGTTTTGCATACGGATATCAAGCGCGAGCTTTTTGCTTTCTTCCGCAAACAAATCCAAAACTTCTTGACGCGATTTGGTGCATTTTGAAGTATCCACCAAAATAATCATGGTAAAAAAATCGTCCATCAGCTGTTGGCTGATGTTGAGAATATTGATTTGGTTTTCCGCTAAAATTTTGGAAACGTCGTACACAATGCCCACACGGTCTTTGCCGATGACGGTGATGACTGAATTGTTCATAACGCTGTTTCTCCTGATAGGATATTTGAAAAGTGTTGACAATTATAACACTCAGGCCGTCTGAAAAACTGTTTCAGACGGCCTGAGTATTCAAATTTCAATTTTAATTATCGCCCTGCTTTCAAACCCTGCCACAGGCGAACACTGAGTTTGCTCGCATCGGTTGACTTAGGCGAAACGATGAAACTTTTTTCCATCAATTCTTTATTCGGGAAAATCGATGCATCGGATGTGTACTTTTCATCCATCAAATCACGCGCAGGACGGCTGGCCGGAGCATAAGTCACATAGTTGCCGTTTTTGGCCGCCGTTTCCGGATTGAGCGTGTGATTGATGTATTTGTGTGCATTGGCCACATTTTGCGCATCACGCGGAATCATCAGCGAATCCACCCAAATACCGACGCCGCTTTTCGGTGCCAATACTTCGACTTCGACGCCGTTTCCGGCTTCTTTGGCACGGGTTTTGGCAATATTGAGGTCGCCGCCATAACCTACCGATACGCAAAGATTACCGGCCGCCATATCGTCGATATAGCCGGACGAAGTAAAGCGTTTGATATCGGGACGCACTTTTTTCATCATTTCAACAGCAGCTTTGATGTCGTCAGGGTTTTCGCTGTTCGGATCTTTGCCCAAATAATGCAAAGCCAAAGGAATCTGCTCGATGGCGCTGTCGAAATAGCTGATGCCGCAGGTTTTCAGCTTTTGGGTGTATTCAGGGTTAAACACCAAATCCCATTCGTTTTCAGGCAACTTGTCCGTACCCAAAGCCTTTTGAACCTGCTGTTTGTTAATCGCCAGTGTATTGATGCCCCAGAAATAAGGGACGGCATATTCGTTGCCCGGATCGACGGCTTCCATCATTTTCAACAAATCAGGATCGATATTGGCGTAATCGGGAATTTGCGATTTGTCGATTTTTTGATACGCGCCGGCTTTAATCTGACGGCCGACATTGGCAATAGACGGCGCAACCAGGTCATAACCCGACTTGCCGGTCAGCA
>NZ_JBQCXF010000344.1:0-3225 GCF_051956635.1 Neisseria sp. P0022.S010
GAATTACCGAATGCCAACGTGTTCGACTGCCTGTTTGCCCGTGAAAAACTTGGTTCGACCGGTTTGGGGCAGGGGGTGGCGATTCCTCACGGCCGTCACGCATGCGTGAAAAAAGCCACCGGTGCTTTTATCCGCACCAAAGAGCCGGTTGCCTTTGATGCGCCCGACGGCAAACCCGTTTCCCTGATTTTCATCCTGCTTGTGCCTGAAAACGCTACCGGCGAACATTTGGAAGTCTTGTCCAAACTTGCCGGCAGATTCTCTCAAAAAGCCATCCGTGAAGCGTTGATGGCCGCGACTTCTGCCGAAGAAGTACGTACACTCCTGAGCGAAGAGTAATTCATGCCCAGCATATCTGTCCGCCGCCTGTTTTCCGACAATCAGCACAAACTCGAACTTGCTTGGGCTGCCGGTAATTCCGGCGCGGACAACCGTATCGGTGTCGAAGCCGATAAACCCGTCTTGGCCTTGGTCGGCCACTTAAACTTTATCCATCCCAACCAAATTCAAGTTGTCGGCGTAGCTGAAGCCGAATATTTGCGCCGCTTGGAAACGGGCGAGCTCAACTACGATTTCGGCGAGCTTTTCGACATCCCCATGTCTTTGGTCATTGTCGCCAACGGCTTGCCGGTTTCGCCCAAATTGCGCGATTATTGCCATACCAACAGTATTCCTTTGCTGACTTCCAAGCAGGAAAGTCCGCACTTGATGGACGTTTTGCGGATTTATCTGCAACGTACATTGGCTACTTCCACCATCAAGCACGGCGTATTTTTGGATGTATTTGAAGTGGGCGTACTCATTACCGGACAATCCGGCTTGGGTAAGAGCGAATTGGCATTGGAGTTGATTTCGCGTGGCCACAGCCTGATTGCCGATGACGCGGTCGAACTTTTCCGTACCGGCCCGGAAATGCTGGAAGGCCGTTGTCCGCCTATGCTGCGTGATTTCCTCGAAGTACGCGGCTTGGGCATACTCAATATCCGCCACATTTTTGGCGAAACCTCCATCCGTCCGAAAAAAATCCTCCAGCTGATTATCAATTTGGTTCCGGCCGACGACGGATACATGAAACAACTCGATCGATTGAGCATCCGTACCGAAACAGCATCTATCCTCAATGTCAGCGTCCGTTCCGTTACCCTGCCTGTTGCAATCGGTCGAAACTTAGCAGTATTGGTTGAAGCTGCAGTGCGCAATTACATCCTTCAATTGCGCGGTAAAGACAGTACCAAAGAATTCCTCGAACGCCATCAAACACAACTCAAAGAAAACGAACAAAATCATGAAAATCGTCCTGATTAGCGGCTTATCCGGCTCAGGAAAATCCGTAGCCCTCAAACAACTCGAAGATTCAGGTTTTTATTGCGTTGATAATCTGCCTTTGGAAATGTTGCCTTCGCTGGTGTTGTACCATATTGAACGCGGCGAAGAAACCCAGCTTGGTGTCAGCGTTGATATTCGTTCCGGTATCAATATTCAGGAAGCGCAAGAGCAAATCCAATATTTGCGTAATGAAGGGCATCAAGTCGAAGTCCTGTTTGTTGAAGCGGAAGAGGGCGTTTTGGTTCGCCGCTTCTCAGAAACCCGTCGCGGACACCCTTTGTCCGGCCAAAACCTGACTTTGTTGGAAAGCCTGCAAAAAGAACGCGAGTGGCTCTTCCCGCTTAGAGACATCGCATATTGCATCGATACGTCCAAAATGAACGCTCAGCAGCTGCGTTATGCTGTACAACAATGGCTCAATATTGAACGTGTCGGCTTGCTGGTTATTCTTGAATCCTTTGGTTTCAAATACGGCGTTCCCAACAATGCCGACTTTATGTTTGATATGCGCAGCCTGCCCAATCCGTATTACGATCCGGAATTGCGCCCCTTTACCGGCATGGACAAGCCTATTCAAGATTATTTGGGCCAGCAGCCGTTGGCTCAAGAAATGGTTGATGACATCGACCATTTTATTAGCCGCTGGCTGCCGCGCCTGCAACAAGAGAGCCGCAGTTATGTAACGATTGCCATCGGTTGTACCGGCGGTCAGCACCGCTCCGTCTATGTTGTGGAAAAACTGGCCGAACGCCTTAAAGGCCGTTACGAACTCCTTGTCCGCCACCGTCAGGCACAAAGCTTGGCAGGACGCTAACTTGCCGTTTCAGACGGCCTTAAAGGAAGAAACCATGAAAAAAATCAGTCTGACCGCATTATCCCTGCTTATCTTGACCGCTTGTGCAACAGAGCCTGTCACTGCTTACCGTTGGCACCGTACCGGCGCGAGCGAAGCTGAAGTTTCCCGCCAAATCAATACCTGCAAATCACAAGTTCAAAATGGAACCAAACGTGGCGATACATCCAAAACGTTTGAGCAATGTATGGATGAAGCAGGTTATTACAGCTACGAGCATGGCAACCTCTAAATCCTGATTGACCGATTATCCAAATACCGAGGCCGTCTGAAAAACAATGATTTTTCAGACGGCCTCAGATACGAATAGAAAGAATAAAAAGACATGGCTATCCAATGGTTTCCCGGCCACATGAACAAGGCAAAAAAAGCCATTGCCGAACGCATTAAAAACGTTGATATGGTGATTGAGATGCTGGACGCGCGTATGCCTGCTTCCAGCGAAAACCCTTTGCTTGCCCAGTTGTCCAAAGGCAAGCCCAAACTTAAAATTTTAAATAAACAAGACCTTGCCGATCCCGAACGCACCAAAGTTTGGCTCGAACACTACAACAGCCGCCAAGATACCCGCGCCATTGCACTTGATTCTTCCGAAACCGGCGCGCATGGCAAAATTACCCAAGCCTGCCGTGCCATGATTCCGCATCGCCAAGGTATCGAGAAGCCGCTGCGTGTCCTGATTTGTGGCATTCCCAATGTCGGCAAATCCACCTTGATTAACGGCATGATCGGCAAAAAATCTGCCAAAACCGGTAACGAACCCGGTATTACCAAAGCCGAACAACGCCTTTTCCTTGCCGACGATTTCTGGCTGTACGATACCCCGGGTATGTTGTGGCCAAAAATTATCGTCGAAGAAGGTGGCTATAATCTTGCAGCCGGCGGTGCAGTCGGGCGCAACGCGCTGGACGAAGAAGAAGTGGCGCTTGAGCTTTTGGATTACCTCCGCCGCCATTATCTGGCCCTGTTGCAAGAGCGCTATCAAGCCGACAAAGATCCAAGCAGCCATTGGGACGATACTTCTTGGCTGGAGTGGATTGCCAAGA
>NZ_JBQCXF010000345.1:0-3190 GCF_051956635.1 Neisseria sp. P0022.S010
TTCGCGGCAAAGTGTTCGGCCAATTTTTCCCATGCGGCACGGTCGGCTTCGCTCTCTACTGGCGGAACATTAATGCGGATATTGAGATAAAGGTCTCCGGCTTCTTTTGCAGGAATACCTTTGCCTTTAAGGCGGATGCTTTTACCGCTTTGGCTGTTGGCAGGCAGATTGACCTGCAAGCGGCCTGAAGCGGTAGGGACGATGATTTTGCCGCCCAATACGGCTTCCCAAGGTTTGACATCTATTGTTTGATATACGTCTTTCCTGTTTTTGACGTATAAATCAGGTTGGTCGTGGAACTTGATTTTTAAGTACAAGTCACCGTTTTCACCGCCGTTATATCCCGGCAAACCTTGGCCGGCCAAACGGATTTGTTGGCCTTCTGCAATGCCTTTGGGGATTTTGACGTTGAGGGTTTTATTTTGATAAACCGCACGTCCGTATTCGTCTAGGGTCGGCACATTCAAAGTCATGCTACGTTCTGCGCCAACATACGCTGCATAAATATCAATACTCAATTCAGCATGTTGATCCTCGCCTTTTATTGGGCCGCGGGGTTGCTCGGAACGAGTGTGGGATTGGCGGAATGATGAAAAAAGATCTTCAAAATTGAAATCTCCCGCTCCGAACGGCTCGCCTTCATGACGTTCATAGCGGAAGCTGCCGCCGTTAAATCCATTGCCAAACGGATTGCCGCCTTGACCGAACGGATTGCCTCCAGCGCTGCGTCCGTAAGGATTAGCCAACATTTCATCGTATTCGGCCCGCTTTTCTTTGTCGGAAAGCGTTTCGTAGGCACGGTTGATTTCTACCGTACGTTCGGCTGCGTCAGGTTCTTTGCTGACATCGGGGTGGTATTTGCGCACCAGTTTTCGGTAGGCTTTTTTGATTTCGGCCTCATCCGCATCTTTGGCAACGCCTAGTATTTCATAATAGTTTTTTTCTGCCATGTTATTCCTTTGACTGCTCATATACAAAATTCTTATAGTTTTAATAATTGAGGGTAGATATTCTAAAATCAAGGGCGTTGGAAATAAAATTCTCTATCTCTGACAATGATTAATGGATAATTTATTTCTTTGTTTCTAGAGAAATAGAAAATATAAAGGCCGTCTGAAATACGATTTTTCAGACGGCCTTTATCAAATTGGGGTTTTATTTGTCTTGAGCGTTTTTTGTTCGCTAACAATCCATTGGGCAATATCTGAACCCAAGACTTTAGAAGTGCGATTTAAGACGGCGCAAGAGCTTTTATAAACACCGAGCATGCCGCCGGAAGAATTGCGGGTAAAGGTTTTTTTATTGACTTCTTCGCCATCAACATACAAAGTGGCAACGGCTGTAATACTTTTGGCGTGGCCGACAAAGGCTACGCCTGCGCTCATGGCGGAAGTAATGGAGATATCTGCGTATGTGCCTTGTTTTTTACCGTCACGGACAATAGTTACATCACTTTTGGCTGCAGTTTCTTGCAAAGATTTGGACATGACGTTGCCAATTTGTAAACACTCGGAAACGATACGGGTATCGATTTCTTCTGCATGACGGTAAGGGATGCTTTCATCAATATGGACATCTGCGCTGGCAAATGCAGAAGCAAACAAGAATGCGGTTGCAAGGATGCGGTTAGGAGACATAGTAGAGCACCTAAAATAGAATGTTAAAAAGAGTTGTTATTGTATAACGGCGTTTACACTCAATCAACATAAGTTAAATAGGAAAAGATTTTGTTGAAATGGCTGTTATAGCAAGATAATCAAAAGGCCGTCTGAAATACGGTTTTTCAGACGGCCTTTTGATTGGGACATTAATTTGTTCTGGTCAAATAGGGCAGGGGATCGACTGCTTTGCCGTTTAGACGAACTTCAAAATGTAGCTTGACGCTGTCTGTATCGCTGCTGCCCATGGTGGCGATAACTTGGCCGGCTTGGACTTTTTGATCTTTTTGTACTAAAAGCGTGTCGTTGTGGGCATAGGCGGTAATGGTGTAGTCGTTGTGGCTGATCAAAATCAGCTTGCCGTAGCCGCGGACTTCTTCGCCAACGTAGATGACGGTACCGGCTGCGGCAGAACGGATTTGTTGGCCTTGTGTGCCTGCAATATCTATGCCTTTGCTGGTTGTGCCGTTGTAGCGTTGGATAATGGAGGATGAGGCATTATCGGTCGGCCATTGCAAGCTTAACCGATTAATCGGGGTAACGGCGGTTGCTTGGCGTTGCTGCGTAGCAGTATTGCGGGAGGCAACATGACGGCGGACGCGCAATACTTGGCCGACTTCGATTTGTGAGGCGTTGGGAAGGTTGTTCCATGCAACCAGTGTATTGACGTTTTGTCCGTAGCGTTTGGCGATTTGGGTCAGGGTATCGCCGGGACGGACTTTGTAGTAGCCGTCGGGTACGGCGCGGTTGGAAGAAGTGTTGTTGCCGGCGCAGGCTGCTAAGACGGCAATGGTGCTGATGAGTGCCAGACGTTTCAAGGCCGTCTGAAAGGTGGAAATAAAATTTGTATTCATGGGTTGTTTCTAAAGGTATCGTTATGCTGTGTATGATAGATAGGAAGAGTGAAAAAAGGTTCACTCAAAAGGCATGGGATAAAATGCGGAAAGGCAATATAGTACCATTGAGAATTTGTAGATATGGCTGAATATTTCTATATCTTTTTGATGCAAGGGGACTTTTTTGAAAAGGTAAAAGAACGTGAAAGTTCTTTCAGACGGTATTGAATAAGGCAATAAAAATCCCCTGCCGAGATAAACGGGCAGGGGATTTTTGTCTCATCGAACTTATTTGTTCAATTCGTTAGCCAGATACAGCCAAGTTTCAATCACGGTATCAGGGTTGAGCGATACGCTTTCGATACCTTCTTGAACCAGCCATTTGGCAAAGTCCGGATGGTCTGACGGGCCTTGACCGCAAATACCGACGTATTTGTTTTGTTTGCGGCAGGCAGAGATTGCCAAGTGCAACATCACTTTAACGGCAGGATTGCGTTCATCGAAGGAGTCAGATACCAAGCCGCTGTCACGGTCGAGGCCGAGGGTCAGCTGGGTCATGTCGTTAGAGCCGATGGAGAAGCCGTCGAAGTATTGCAGGAATTGTTCTGCCAATACAGCGTTGCTTGGCAACTCGCACATCATGATCAGGCGCAGGCCGTTTTTGCCGCGTTCCAAACCGTTTTCTTTCAGGGCTTT
>NZ_JBQCXF010000346.1:0-3178 GCF_051956635.1 Neisseria sp. P0022.S010
CCGCATGGAGCAATCTGCTCGCAGGCAAAAGCGGCATCGGACGGATTACCCGCTTTGACGCATCCGACATCAACAGCCAAATCGCCGGCGAAGTGCGCGATTTCGACATCGGCCAATACATCAGCGCGAAAGAAGCGCGCCGCATGGACGTGTTTATCCATTACGGTATCGCCGCCGCCCTGCAAGCCATCAATGATTCAGGCTTGGACGATTTGGAAACCCTCGACAAAGACCGTGTCGGTGTCAACATCGGCTCCGGTATCGGCGGCCTGCCGAGCATTGAAGCTACCGGCAAAGCCGTACTCGAAGGCGGCGCGCGCAAAATCAATCCTTTCTTTATTCCTGGCTCGTTGATCAACCTGATTTCCGGCCACGTGACCATCCTTAAAGGCTACCGCGGCCCGAGCTACGGCATGGTTTCCGCCTGTACCACCGGCGCACACTCCATCGGCGACTCTGCACGACTGATTAAATACGGCGATGCGGATGTGATGATTGCTGGCGGTGCGGAAGGCGCGATCAGCACTTTGGGCGTGGGCGGCTTTGCTGCGATGAAAGCCCTTTCCACCCGCAACGACGATCCTGCCACCGCATCCCGTCCGTGGGACAAAGGCCGTGACGGTTTTGTTATCGGCGAAGGTGCGGGCGTGCTGGTGTTGGAAGAATTGGAACACGCGAAAAAACGCGGTGCGAAGATCTACGCCGAAATCGTCGGCTTCGGCATGAGTTCCGATGCCTACCACATTACCGCGCCTAACGAAGAAGGCCCGGCATTGGCGGTTACCCGTGCGCTGAAAGATGCCGGCCTGAACCCTGAAGACGTTGATTACGTCAACGCACACGGTACGTCCACTCCGCTGGGCGATGCCAACGAAACCAAAGCCCTCAAACGCGCTTTGGGCGACCATGCGCACAAAGTCATTGTCAACTCTACCAAATCCATGACCGGACACTTGCTCGGAGCGGCTGGCGGCGTGGAAGCGTTGTACAGTGTGTTGGCAGTGCACGAGCAAAAATCTCCACCGACCATCAACATCTTTGAACAAGACGTTGAAGCCGGTTGCGATTTGGACTACTGCGCCAACGAAGCGCGCGACGCGAAAATCGACGTTGCCATCTCCAATTCCTTCGGCTTTGGCGGTACCAACGGCACATTGGTATTCAAACGCTTTACAGGCTGATATAGGTTTTAAGCCAGATTGAAAAGGCCGTCTGAAACTTGGTTTTCAGACGGCCTTTATATTGTCCGTATTATAAATATTGTTGATAATCTATATCATTTATAGAATAATATGGTTTCGTCTAAAATTTGTCCGAGTTTTTCGGATGAATAGTCTAACCATATTCTACATCAGGAGTAAGCGATGAAACGCATCGGCATTTTGACATTGGCCGCCTTAGCTGCCATACCTGCATTTGCAGCTGATTTCGGCCATGAACAAGCATTGGCCATAGACGGCAAACCTGCTTATCTGGCAGAAACATCGGCCCGTATTTTGGCAAGTGAAGATTTGACTGCGCCGCAGTTGGTTGAAGATATTGCCGATGGGTTGGGGTCGAAAAAAATTCCGGGTTATAAATTGATGATTATGGGCCGTACTTATTCGGTGGCGGCGGAAACCAAACCGCCCAGAGAGGGCCAAACTCAGTGGCGAGATAATACGTTCATTCATCGCGGCGTAAAACTGTTTGTCGGTATTCCGGTTAAAAACGGCAAGATGGATTTGGCAGCTGCCCGATTGATTAATATCGGCGTGGTTGACGATAACGGTGGTGCCGCGCCTCATGATGAGGGTGAAAAAATCCGTCCGGTCGGCAAGCAGCTGATGTCTCCCGATACCAAAGTGGAAAATGTGAAACTCAATATTGCCAAACTGACATTCCCAAATATGAAATTGGGCGAAACCAGTGGCGGTGGTGTGAAATTGGAAGCATCGGCAACATTGGACGGTAAACCGATACAAACCAAAATTGACAGCACTTTCTCCCGCTTCTATTCGGCCAAACCAGCCGCTACACGGCCGTTTATGGCAGATGCACGGTTTGTGAAATAATCGCAAAGGCCGTCTGAAATCCAGTTTCAGACGGCCTTTTATTCATAAAAGCAATTTAATACCGCATCATCTTGGCATCGATTTGCTCCGCCCAAGCATCAATACCGCCTTGCAGGTTGTAGAGGTTTTCAAATCCGGCGTCTTCCAAATACATAGCCGTGTGCAGGCTGCGGATGCCGTGGTGGCAATAGACGACGATAGGTAAATCATCGTCGGGCAGCTCGTTTTGGCGCAGGGGGATGAGGTTCATCGGAATATGAATGGCAGCGGGCAGGGTGCAGATGGCGCGTTCTTCATCAGTTCGGACGTCGAGCAGGTGAAATGCGCGGCCTTCGTCCTGCCATTGTTTCAATTCGGTGGGCGGGAGTTGGATGATGTCGGTCATAAAGGTGGGGATAAAAGCATGAGGCCGTCTGAACTTTCGGACGGCCTGTTGTTTAAAAATCGAAATCGCCGAACGGATTGGCCGATTTATCTTCCAAGTGGGCCACGACGGTGTCGAACAATACTTTTTCGGAAAACTCATTGCCGTTGCGCGTCAGCAAAAGCGCGTGTTGTACCGGTTTGCGGCCGACAATGATGACCATGCGGCCGCCGTCTTTCAATTGCTCTTTTAAGATTTTAGGCACTCGGTCTACTGCGCCGCCCACATAAATTGCATCAAAAGGCGCGCCTTGCGATGCTTCGGTCAGGCCGTTGTTTTGCACATAATCGACGTTGGCAAAGCCCAATTCGTCCAAAACTTTTTTGGCGCGTTGCTGCTGCTCGGCATCGATGTCGTCGGTGACGACTTTGCCGGCCAGTTTGGACAGCAGGGCGGTTGCATAGCCTGAGCCTGTACCGATTTCTAAGACGGTTTCGTCTTTTTTCAGTTTCAAACCTTGAGCCAGGCGGGCAACGACTTTAGGTTCCAACATCTTATGGCCGTTGGCCAGCGGCAGCTCCATATCCGCATAGGCCAAGCCTTGAAAAGCCTCGCCGACGAAATGTTCGCGCCCGATCTCCTCCAAAGCATCCAAAATGTCGAAGTCCAAGACATCCCACGGACGAATCTGCTGTTCAACCATATTGAAACGCGCTTTTTCAAAGTCCATATTTGTGCTCCGTTCAATTCTTAATTTTAT
>NZ_JBQCXF010000347.1:0-3176 GCF_051956635.1 Neisseria sp. P0022.S010
TCGTTCCTAGTTACGGGTATTTAATAAATAATTCTTTTAGAGGCCGTCTGAAAACTTAGCACCACTTATTCGGTTTCATCGGTCCGCCGTGTTCGATGTAATGCACAAACTCATCACGGAAATGCTTAGTAAAGCTGCGGACAGGGAAGACGGCGGCATCGGCAAGAGCGCAGATGGTGCGGCCTGCCATTTGGTTACCGACGGAATCCAGCAAATCCAAGTCTTCCATG
This sequence comes from Neisseria sp. P0022.S010, assembly GCF_051956635.1. Classification (NCBI taxonomy): domain Bacteria; kingdom Pseudomonadati; phylum Pseudomonadota; class Betaproteobacteria; order Neisseriales; family Neisseriaceae; genus Neisseria; species Neisseria sp. P0022.S010. The sequence goes on from NZ_JBQCXF010000347.1 coordinate 231, forward strand.
CGGCCTTTGCCTTCTACGATGCGGTGGACGATGCGGTAAAGCCAGCCCGTGCCTTCTCGGCAAGGCGTACATTGGCCGCAAGACTCGTCGTAGTAGAAGTAGCTCAGACGCTCAAGGGCTTTCACCATGCACACGTCTTCGTCCATCACGATAATCGCGCCGGAACCGAGCATCGAACCTGCCTTGGAAATCGAGTCGTAGTCCATGTTGGTCTGCATCATGATATCGGCAGGCAAAACTGGCGCAGACGAACCGCCGGGAATAACGGCTTTAAGTTTTTTACCGCCGCGCATACCGCCCGCCATTTTCAGGACTTCGGCAAACGGCGTACCCAATGGCACTTCATAGTTGCCCGGGCGCTCGACGTGGCCGGAAATACAGAACAATTTGGTACCGCCTGCATTCGGAATACCTTTATCGGCAAATGCCTGTCCGCCGTCACGGATAATGAATGGGACGGAGGAGAACGTTTCGGTATTGTTGATGGTGGTCGGTTTGCCATACAGGCCGAATGAAGCAGGGAATGGCGGTTTAAAGCGCGGCTGGCCTTTTTTGCCTTCCAGCGATTCGAGCAATGCGGTTTCTTCGCCGCAGATGTATGCACCGTAGCCGTGGTGGGCGAAAAGTTCGAATTCAAAATCCGAACCCAAAATATTTTTACCCAAAAAGCCTGCGGCGCGCGCTTGCTCCAAAGCGGCCTCAAAGCGTTGGTAGCCTTCGAAAATTTCGCCGTGGATATAGTTGTAGCCAGCTTTCGCACCCATTGCGTAACCGGCAATAATCATGCCTTCAATCAGGGCATGAGGATTGAACATGATGATGTCGCGGTCTTTAAATGTACCCGGCTCGCCTTCGTCGGTATTGCAAACCACATATTTTTCGCCCGGGAAGGAGCGGGGCATAAAGCTCCATTTCAAACCAGTCGGGAAGCCCGCACCGCCACGACCGCGCAAGCCGGAGGTTTTGACTTCGTCAATCACGTCGGTTTGCGAGATGTTTTCGGACAGGATTTTACGCAGGGCGGTATAGCCGCCACGTTTGACGTATTCGTCCAATGTCCAGCAATCGGGATTGGCGGTATCCACTTGGTCAAAAATCACGCCTGATTGGTAAATAGCCATTTTTGGTGTGCCTGTTTGTTTTCGTATCGGTTGCAGCCGTTGTTTTCAGACGGCCTTTTATTTCAGTTCGGCAAGTTTCTTGTCAATTGCTTCTTCGGTCATAAAGCTGCACATGCTGTGGTTGTTGACCAGCATAACCGGGGCGTCGCCGCATGCGCCCATGCATTCGCCTTCAACAAGGGTGAATTTGCCGTCGGGCGTGGTTTCGCCGTAGCCGATACCGAGTTTTTTCTTCAGGTATTCGCCGGTATCCATGCCGCCGCGCAGGGCGCAGGGAAGGTTGGTGCAGACGGTCAGTTTGTATTTGCCGACCGGCTCGAGGTCGTACATATTGTAGAAAGTGGCGACTTCGTATGCCTGCGCCGGCGTGATGCCGATGTAGTCGGCAACAAAGGCGATGGTTTCGGGGGCGAGCCAGCCTTTTTCGGTTTGGGCGATACGCAACGCGCCCATGATGGCGGAACGGCGTTGGTCGGCGGGATATTTCGCCAACTCGATGTCGATTTGTTTTAAGGATTCTGCGGATAACATTATCGGTCAACCTCCCCGAATACGATGTCCTGCGTACCGATGATGGCAACGACGTCGGCAAGCATGTGGCCTTTTGCCATTTCGTCCATGCCTTGCAGGTGGGCGAAGCCGGGTGCACGGATTTTCAGGCGGTAGGGTTTGTTTGCGCCGTCTGAAATGATGTAAACGCCGAACTCGCCTTTCGGATGTTCGACAGCGGTATAGGTCTCGCCCTCAGGAACGTGCATACCCTCGGTAAAGAGTTTGAAATGGTGAATCAGGTCTTCCATACCTGTTTTCATTTCGGTACGTTTGGGCGGAGCAAATTTGTGGTTGGTGGTAATGACCGGACCGGGATTGACACGCAACCACTCGGAGCATTGTTTGATGATGCGTACGGATTGACGCATTTCTTCCATACGGCAGAGGTAACGGTCGTAGCAGTCGCCGTTGACGCCAACGGGGATGTCAAAATCCATTTTGTCGTACACTTCGTAAGGCTGTGTCTTACGCACGTCCCATTCCACGCCCGAACCGCGCAGCATCACGCCGGTAAAGCCTTTTTGCATGGCGCGCTCAGGAGTGACAACGCCGATGCCGACGGTACGCTGTTTCCAAATACGATTGTCGGTCAGGAGGGTTTCGAGTGTATCGATGTTTTTCGGGAAACGTTCGCAGAAGGCGTCGATAAAGTCGAGCATGGTGCCTTCGCGGGATTCGTTGAGCTGCTTCAATACTTTGGCGTTGCGGAATTTGCTGCTCTCGTATTTAGGCATGAAGTCGGGCAGGTCGCGGTAAACGCCGCCGGGACGGAAATAGGCTGCGTGCATACGCGCGCCGGACACAGCTTCATACAAGTCCATCAGCTCTTCGCGGTCGCGGAAGGCGTAGAGAATGGCGGTCATCGCGCCGATGTCGAATGCGTGCGAACCAATGCCCATCAAGTGGTTGAGGATGCGCGTTACTTCGGCGAACATGACGCGGATGTATTGGGCGCGGATAGGTACATCAATACCGGCAAGTTTTTCTACTGCCAAACAATACGCCTGCTCGTTGACCATCATGGAAACGTAGTCCAGTCTGTCCATATAAGGCAGGGCTTGCAGGTAGGTTTTGGTTTCCGCCAGTTTTTCGGTGCCTCGGTGCAGGAGGCCGATATGCGGGTCGGCACGGACGATTTGTTCGCCGTCCAACTCCAAAATCATACGCAATACGCCGTGCGCCGCAGGGTGTTGCGGGCCGAAGTTGATGGTGTAGTTTCTTAATTTATTGGCCACCGTAGTTCTCCTCACGGACGATACGCGGCGTGATCTCG
>NZ_JBQCXF010000348.1:0-3175 GCF_051956635.1 Neisseria sp. P0022.S010
TCAGACGGCCTTGGGTCTCAACCTGCAACAGGCAGGCCTGCCATTGATGCAGGTTTGGCAAGAGCATCTAGCCCTCGACGGCGTTACCCTCTTTACCAACCCACTCTCGCCCAATACGCCGCTTGACGCGCTTACCGACGGCAGCCACACCCGCCAACGCATGGCCATGGACGTTTTTGCCACCAACGCCATCCGCGCCATCCGTATGCAAAGCCCGCGCGTCGGCGTTGTCGCCGCAGCGAAAGCGGATGGTAAACTCCAGTTCAGCTTCAACGCGACAGACAGCGCGTTTGAAATCGTTCCGCAGACCTTCACATGGGAGCTGGCCTCAACCGACAATATCGCCATCGTTCAGCAAAACTTCCTCGACCTGATGGCCGAATGCCGAATCGAGCACCTCTACCTGCTGCACAACCCACTGGGCGAAAACGAGAACATCCCTACTTATGCCCAAGCGTTGAAACTGGAAGGCCACAATCCTTTCTTCAGCCATGTAAACTAAGTTGAAAATGCAACACGCCAAGGCCGTCTGAAAACGGTTTAGCGTGTTGCATTGATTTTCAAACCTTACCGCTCATTTTCACGCATATGAAAACCCACAAAATCCTTTTCGTCTGCCTCGGCAACATCTGCCGCTCCCCCATGGCCGAATACGTCCTGCGCCACCGCGCCCGCGAAGCAGGCATGGGCAATGCCGTCATTACAGCCAGCACAGGCACATCAGGTTGGCATGACGGAGAAGACATGCACGAAGGCACACGCCGCGCACTCAAGCAACACGGCATCGACCCGTCAGGCTTTACCAGCAGCAAAATCAAACCCAGCGATGCCGAGCATTTCGACTACATCATCGTGATGGACGACAACAACCTCAGAGAAACCGAAAAACAGCTCGGTTTCCACCCCGGCAAAATCTTCAAACTGACCGACCTTATCCCCGATTCAGGTTACAACCACATTCCCGATCCGTGGTACACAGGCGACTTTGACGAAACCTACCGTCTGGTCGATGCCGGCAGTTTGGCCTTATTGGAAAAATTGAAACAGGCTTAAACCGGCTTTAACAAAAAAGGCCGTCTGAACAGCTATCCGCAAAAGCCATGCTTTCGTGATTACCTGTTCAGACGGCCTTTATCTATGACCGCAATCAACCTACGCGATAAAACGCCAGACTGCCCAATAAATTCGGCAGATGTTTAATCTGTTTATTGCCCGTCATGACCGCACGCTCAAGCACGCGGATTTTGTTTTTGGCGCACAATAAATCGAAGTCTTTGAGGGTACACCAATGGATATTAGGCGTGTCATACCAGTGATACGGCATCCGCTCGGAAACCGGCATATGGCCGCCGATGGCGATTTGAAAGCGGTTGCGCCAGTAGCCGAAATTAGGGAAGCTGACGATGGCCTGCTTGGCCACGCGCATCAGGCAACGCAGGATTTTTTCCGTGTTCTGCATCGCCTGAATGGTTTGGCTCAAGACAATCACATCAAAGCTTTGATCGCCAAACGCCGCCAAGCCCTCTTCCAAGTCGGCCTGAATGACGTTCACACCGCGAGTCATAGCTGCAATCACGCTGTCGGTATCGATTTCAACGCCGTAGCCGGTGCAATTTTTATGTTCCACCAACGCGGCCAACAGTTCGCCGTCGCCGCAGCCTAAATCGAGTACGCGGCTGCCTTCGGGTATCCAATCGTAAATGAGTTGCAAATCGTCACGCAGATTCATTTTTGGCAGTCCTTGTAAACGTTGTTCATATAAGCGGCAACCGCGCGGATATAGGCTTCATCTTCCATCAAGAAGGCATCGTGGCCGTGATTGGATTTGACTTCAATGTATTGCACGGATTTTTGCGCGGCGATTAATGCCTTGACCAATTCATGCGAACGTTGCGGCGAGAAGCGCCAGTCGGTGCTGAAACTGGCAACAAAAAACTTGGCCTGCACATTCTCCACGGCGCGCGTGAGGTTGTGGCCGTAATCGGCGGCCGGGTCGAAGTAGTCGAGTGCCTTGGTCATCAGCAGATAAGTATTGGCATCGAAACGGCCGACAAACTTGTCGCCTTGATAGCGAAGATAAGATTCCACTTCAAATTCAACACCGTAACCATACTGATAACCTTCTGATTTTAAATCGCGGCCGAATTTTTGACCCAAGCCGTCTTCGGCAAGATAGGTGATGTGCCCCATCATGCGCGCAATACGCAAACCGCGTGAAGGAACGGTATGATGGCTGCGGTAATTGCCTTCATGGAAATCAGGATCGGTCAAAATAGCCTGACGGGCAACATCGTTAAACGCGATGTTTTGAGTGGAAAGTTTAGGTGCAGAAGCGATGACGAGCGCGTGTGCAACGCGTTCAGGCAAAGAAATCGTCCATTGCAATGCCTGCATACCGCCCAAGCTGCCGCCGACAATGGCCGCCCACTTTTGAATGCCGAGATAATCGGCAAGCATGGATTGGGACTTCACCCAGTCTTTGACGGTTACGACCGGAAAATCCGCGCCGTATTCGTGGCCGGTTTCAGGATTTTCAGACAAAGGGCCGGTGCTGCCGTCGCAACCGCCCAAGTTGTTCAAACCGACAACGAAAAAGCGTTCGGTATCGATGGGTTTGCCGGGGCCGACCATATTGTCCCACCAGCCGGCGTATTTATCCTCCGCACTGTGCTTGCCGGCAACGTGATGATTGCCTGACAGGGCGTGGCAGATAAGGACGGCATTGCTTTTGTCGGCATTGAGTGTGCCGTAGGTTTCAATCATCAGATCGAAACGAGGTAAGGTTTTGCCGTTTTCCAGAGCAAGCGGTGTGTCAAACGGGATTTTCTGGGGCGTTACAATGCCCACTGAGGCATTTGTTGTCATTTGTAATTTCCAAGTGAAGCGGCAAAAGGGGTATTATAACGTTTCGTTTTTGTTTTGTGCATGAGGCTTCAGACGGCCTGCCCTGATTAAAGGCAATATTTTTGGGAGAATGTGGAATGATTGGCAGGCTTTTGCGATTTTTTTTCTTTTGCGCCATAGCGGCATTGATTGTGAACCGTTTGTTCAGCCGCAAACAAAAGCGCACCATTCGGGAAATCGCCAAAATCAGTGCGTGGGTATTGCTGGGTGCGGCGGCCGCTACGCTGTTTTGGTATCTGATGATGCTGTTTTTCAAGCATATTCCCAATTC
>NZ_JBQCXF010000349.1:0-3172 GCF_051956635.1 Neisseria sp. P0022.S010
CTACCTGAACTGCGAAGAAGCAGTTATTATATATTTTAAAAAAAGAATGTCAACTATCAAAATGAACAAAAATACTAAATCTTTAAATTTACGAGAAAAAGACCCGTATTTGGAGCGGGAGAAACAACGTTACGCTCATCCGCTGCCCAGCCGTGAATGGGTTATTGAATTATTGGAACAAAAAGGTGTGCCGACCAAAATCGAAGCTTTGGCACATGAATTGTCGATTACAGAAGATGAATATGAATTCTTCGAACGCCGTCTGAAAGCGATGGCGCGTGATGGTCAGGTGTTGATCAACCGACGTGGCGCGGTGTGTGTGGCAGAGAAATTGGCATTGGTTAAATGCCGTGTCGAAGCGCATAAAGACGGCTTTGGTTTTGCCGTGCCGCTAACGCCGACAGGCGAGGGCGATTTTGTTTTGTATGAGCGTCAGATGCGCGGTGTGATGCATGGGGATATTGTTACCGTTCGTCCTGCCGGTATTGACCGCAGAGGCCGTCGTGAAGGTACGGTTTTGGATGTGGTGGAGCGTGCGCAGTCTAAAGTGGTCGGCCGTTTTTATATGGATCGCGGCGTGGCCATTTTGGAAGCGGAAGACAAGCGTTTGAGCCAAAGTATCGTGCTGGAACCTGAAAGCGTGGCGCAATTTAAACCGCAATCCGGCCAAGTGATTGTGGCTGAAATTGAGACGTATCCTGAAGCGCATCGTCCTGCAGTAGCTAAGCTGATTGAAGTGTTGGGCGATTATGCCGACAGCGGTATGGAAATCGAAATCGCTGTACGCAAGCACCATTTGCCTCATCAATTCAGTGAAGCATGTGTCAAAGCTGCGAAGAAAATTCCCGATCATGTGCGTAAAACCGACTTGAAAGGGCGCGTGGACCTACGCGATTTGCCTTTGGTAACCATTGACGGTGAAACTGCGCGGGACTTTGACGATGCGGTTTTTGCTGAAAAAGTCGGTCGCAATTACCGTTTGGTGGTGGCGATTGCCGATGTCAGCCATTATGTCCGTCCTGATGACGGAATCGATATGGATGCTCAAGAACGCAGTACCAGCGTGTATTTCCCACGCCGTGTGATTCCGATGTTGCCGGAGAAGTTGTCCAACGGTATCTGCTCGCTCAACCCTGATGTCGAACGCCTGTGTATGGTGTGCGATATGGTGATTACCTATGCCGGCAATATCAAGGAATACCGTTTCTATCCGGCAGTAATGCGTTCTCATGCGCGACTGACTTACAATCAAGTTTGGGATTGGATTTCAGACGGCCAAGATCATCCGTTTAAGCAACAAATCGATACTCTGTATCAGTTATTTAAAATCTTGCAGAAAAAACGTTTTGAGCGTGGCGCGGTTGAGTTTGAGAGCGTTGAGACTCAGATGATTTTCGACGACAACGGTAAAATCGACAAGATCGTTCCCGTCGTCCGCAATGATGCGCACAAATTGATTGAAGAATGTATGTTGGCGGCGAATGTTTGCGCGGCAGAATTTTTGCTGAAAAACAAACATACGGCTTTATTCCGCAATCACTTGGGTCCGACTCCCGAAAAACTGGCCATTTTACGCGAGCAGCTTGGTTTGTTGGGGCTGAGTTTGGGTGGCGGCGATAATCCGACGCCGAAAGACTATGCTGCGCTTGCCGAGCAATTTAAAAACCGTCCGGATGCGGAGCTGTTGCAAGTAATGATGTTGCGTTCTATGCAGCAGGCGGTTTATGAGCCGCATTGCGACGGTCACTTTGGTTTGGCTTATAGTGCATATGCACACTTTACTTCGCCTATCCGCCGTTATCCGGATTTGACGGTACATCGTGCCATTAAGGCTGTATTGAACGGACAAACTTACCAGCCCAATAAAACCTGGCAGGCTTTGGGCGTTCATACCTCTTTCTGCGAGCGCCGAGCCGATGATGCCAGCCGCGATGTGGAAAACTGGCTGAAAACTTATTATATGCGTGACAAAATCGGCGAAGTCTTCAGTGGCAAGATTTCGGGCATGACCAGCTTCGGTATTTTTGTAACGTTGGACGATATTCATATCGACGGCTTGGTTCATATCAGCGATTTAGGTGAAGATTATTTCAATTTCCGTCCTGAAATTATGGCGATTGAGGGTGAACGCAGCGGTGTCCGTTTCAACATGGGTGATACGGTCACTGTAAAAGTTGCGCGAGCCGATTTGGATACCAGCAAGATTGATTTGACCTTAGTCAGCGGCGGTTCAGTCGGTAAGAAACGTGGCAGTAGAAAAGCGAAACCTGTGAGCAAGCCGATAGCTGCTGACAAGTCTGTCGAAAAGCGTAAGCGTAAACTTTCGGTTAAAGAAATTGATGAAGCGTTGGCTGCTCCCATGAAGGCAAAGAAGAGCAAGGTGAAAAGTAAACCTGCCTCCAAGCCTGCTAAGCCAAGCAAACCTAAAGCCGCGAGCAAGAAAAAAGCGCAGGCGAAAACAGCTTCCGTCAAAGCCGGAGGTAAAAATAACGCTCAAGGCAAAAGCGTGAAGATTAAAGTGAAGAAAGATGCTAAGAAATAAGCGGCATTCAATTCAGGCCGTCTGAAAATTTTCAGACGGCCTGAATTTGTGATTTTATAAATAAAACCAAGGATAAATAAGATGATAAAACTGTACGGTATTCCCAATTGCGATACGGTTAAAAAAGCGCGCAGTTGGTTGGCGGAAAATGGCATCGAGTTTGAGTTTGTAGATTTTAAGAAAAACGCCCCGACTGCCGAATTGATTGATGGCTGGCTGGAGCAGGCAGCTTTGGAAATTTTGCTCAATAAAAGAGGCACGACTTGGCGCAAGTTGGATAAAGATGCGCAAGAATCTGCCGCAACAAAAGAAGGGGCGATTGCTTTGATGATGGAAAATCCCAGCATCATCAAGCGGCCTGTATTGGTCAAAGAAGGACAGGTTCATGTCGGATTTTCAGTAGAAGCGTATCAGGAAATTTTCGGATAAGGCATTTTTAGGTTTTTAGGCCGTCTGAAAAAGCAAGCCTCGAAAAAATACGTTACAATACGCGCTTTGAGCCTGTTTTCAGGATTTTAAGATTTTTGCGGCAGCATTTTCCGGCTGCCGCGCCAAACTTTTCTTTCGGATAAATATGTTCCATATTGTTGAAAAATATAAAACACCCGCCCAGATTGTTTTAGGTATCAT
>NZ_JBQCXF010000350.1:0-3166 GCF_051956635.1 Neisseria sp. P0022.S010
TTCGCCGTCTAGGCTGATTTGGTGCAGGTGTCCGCTGCCGTAGTACAGGTAATCGATATGGCGGCCGTCGGGCAGGATGGTGCGGATGCGGTTGCCCAATGGGTCATATTGATAACCTACGGTGGCGCTTTGGCCTTTGTGGACGGTGGTTTCGCCGATGAGGCGGTCGAGTTCGTCGTAGTCGAGTTCGACGCTGCTGTGTTGGTTGCGGGCTTTGGTCAGATTGCCGGTAATGGGGTCGTAGTCGAAACGGGTGCGGCTGATGCCTTCGTCTTTGCTTTGTCCGTTGTGGTCGGAGACTTTGCGGCTTTGTTTTTCGATCAGTTGGCCGAGGATGTTGCGTTTGAAATGATGGATGTGCCAAGTCTCGGGACGGTTTTTCAGACGACCTTGATCGGTGCTTTGACCGTATTCGGTCTGTTGCACCAGTTGTCCGGCGGCATCGTAGCCGTAGGCGGTGATTTTGCCGTCCCAGCCGGTTTCTTGGATCAGGTTGTTGGTCGGGTCGTAATCGAGACGGTAGGTTTCGCCGTTTTCGTTGGTGAGGACGGTCAGACGGCGGGCTTTGTCGTAGGCATAGGCGAAGGTATGACCCAGCGCGTTGGTGCGTTTGAGCGGCAGTCCGTCCACCGCGAGTTCGTAGGCGGTTTTGGCACCGAGTCCGTCGATGTGGGCGGTCAGTCGGTTGAGGTGGTCGTATTCGAAGGTTTCGTGACTGCCGTCGGGGTAGTCGGTTGAGATTGTTAAAGAACAAATATTTCAGACGACCTCAAAGAAGGTATTGAGGTCGTCTGAAAAACAGAAACTGCGTGCGTACCGCGCACACCCTACGTCGGGATTAAAAGTTTTGTGCGGGCTACGGCTTGCTATTCAACATATTCACTAAGATTTATCAAAACCAATAATTTCATAATCATTTTGCTCCTTCCACTCCTTCAGACTATAAAGAAAAGGCAGGGAGAACAGTTCCAATATTTTTTCTTTTAAATTTTCTGACACCATAAATGCTCCTGAATAATTATGATTGGAAGACAATAAAATATCCTTATCTGAATTAGTATATGCCTCTAGCGAAAAACCTTCTTCATCCATTCCTAGATCAAGATAAATAATTTCATCCTCAATTTCCCAATCAACTATTCTTACCAAATAATAGATTTCATTCGTCAATAGCTCGCCTTTTGTATTGACAATAATTACCTTGCTCATACCAAAATCATGATCAAACCCGTATTTTTTAATAAATTCCAAAAAACGCGCTGACATGATAAAGAAATCATTATATGGAAGAAAATCAAAAGTAACACCTCTTGCTTTCTTTAAGCAGACATAAACCTTTTCAGGCATTGGAGGAATTTCTTGTCCCTTTACGAACCAACTCCATGGAAAGTCAAAATCAGGATGCGTTTTTTTAGGGTTGAATTCCTCTGATATCCCTACTTCCCCTAAGGAAACCTTAGGCACTTTTCTTTTCGCTAACTCATCTAAACTTTGTGCGCTATATCCCCACACCATCAATTTCTTCATAATATCTCCTAATTTAGTCGTTTTGGTGAATTGGCAGATGCGCACCCTCCAACGGATATAGATTTACTCAAACGTTTTCTCAAACTTTTTTGTAAATCCTGTACGCGTTTTCTTGCCTGTGCTGCTGTAATTTTTCCTTTTCTAAAGTCTTTTCTTATTTTTTCCAACTCATCTCCTACTTCTTTGCTGTATTTTTCATGAGACCCTCGATGGAAAAATTCTCTAAGTGCGCCTCGAGCATCTGCTTCGCTTGAAGGCATATATAAACCATTACTCCAACTATCTCTACCTAATCCTTTGCCCTTCATACCGATACTGTCTAAAAATGCTTTGTTTTCTTTCCAAACTGCCTGTGGAATTAAATGGTGCGTCTGCCAAGAAGAATCTGGGCGGAACATTCCCTGAGATTCCATACTCTTACGCAACTTATAACCACTCTCACCTAATGGATCAATCCATTCTTGAGTATTAGGCGCAAACTGATATAAATTATCTCCACCAATTAATTTAATCGGGTCCTGATTTACAAACCGCCCCGCCTCAGGCTCGTAATACCGCATCAGGTTGTAATGCAAGCCGGTTTCTTCATCGTAATACTGGTTCTGCAATCTGAACGGCTGATGCGCATCCTTGTAAACCCGCTCGTCCTTTTTCAGACGGCCCCAGGCGGTATATTCGCCGTACCATAACAGATTGCCGTTGATGTCGGTCATCTCGCGCGGAATGCCGATTTGGTCGTTGTGGAAATAGGCGAGGTATTGTTTGCCGTCTTTGGCGTTGTCAAAGATTTGCGCCAGCGGTTCGTAGTTGTCTTGGTCGGTGTAGATATAGGTGTAGCAGCCTTTGTAGGTGTACTCCTGAAGTAATCGCGTTCCGTCCCAAACAAAGTGGGTGCGTTTGGGATCGGTACTGGTCCAGGCGAGTTTGTCTTGGCGTTCTTTGGAAAGGCGTCTTCCGAACGGGTCGTAGGCGTATGTCCAGATTTCGGTATTGCCGGCGGGCTTTTTGATTTCGGCGCGGACGAGTTGGTTTTCTAAATCGTATTGGTAATATTGGTTTTCGCCGTTGGGCAGCTGGCGGTAGATCAGGTTGCCTAGGGCGTCGTAGGTGTATTCGATGCCGTTGTATTCTTTGAGACGGTTGCCGCTGACAAGGTTAGGGTTGGCAGGTGATTTCAGACGACCTTGAGTTTTGGGGTCGTCTGAAATCGGAGCGGTCGTTTTGCCATCTCCCACGGGAGAGGGAGTAGATGTTGGGATGTCGAGGATGTTGTGGGCGGGGTCGAAGGCGAAGGTTTCGCTGCGGCCGGTTTGGCTGTTGCGGGCTTCCTGAATGCGTCCGATTTTGTCGTAAACGTAATTAAGGACGCCGCTTCTTTGGTCGGCGCTTTGAATCAGGTTGCCGGCTTTGTCGTAGGCGTAGCGGCGGTTGACGGCGCCGCCGGCCAGCGGGTTTTGTTTGCCGTGAAGCGTTTGTGTACCGCTCCAGACGGTACGCTGGCTTTTCAGACGGCCCATGGGGTCGTAGTCGTACAGGCTGCTGATGCTGCCCTGCGTCCTTTGGATTTCGCGGTGCAGTTTGTCGCGTTCGATGTCGCTGATGACTTCGCCGTCTAGGCTGATTTGGTGCAGGTGTCCGC
>NZ_JBQCXF010000351.1:0-3166 GCF_051956635.1 Neisseria sp. P0022.S010
GATTCGTACAAGACGAATCTGCCGTTGATATTTCTGACGAGATTGCCAGACTGAAAAAGAAAAGCAGTGAGTTGACCAAGTCAATTTTCAGCAAGCTGACTCCGGCTCAAATTTCACAAGTATCCCGCCATCCGCAACGTCCTTATACTTTGGACTACATCAACGGTATTTTTACCGATTTTGAAGAGTTGCACGGCGACCGCCATTATTCTGACGATCATGCCATTGTCGGCGGTTTGGCGCGTTTCAACGGCCAAAGCGTGATGGTTATCGGCCATCAGAAAGGTCGCGATACCAAAGAAAAAATCCGCCGCAATTTCGGTATGCCGCGTCCTGAGGGTTACCGTAAAGCACTGCGCTTGATGAAGACTGCCGAAAAATTCAATATTCCGGTCATGACCTTTGTCGATACTCCGGGCGCGTATCCGGGCATTGGTGCAGAAGAACGCGGCCAGTCTGAAGCCATCGGCCGTAATTTGTACGAACTGACCCGTCTGCATGTGCCGGTATTGTGCACCATCATTGGTGAAGGCGGTTCAGGTGGCGCGTTGGCAGTGGCTGTCGGCGACTACGTCAATATGCTGCAATATTCGACTTATTCGGTGATTTCTCCCGAAGGTTGCGCTTCTATTCTTTGGAAAACTGCTGAAAAAGCAGCAGATGCCGCGCAAGCATTGGGTATTACCGCCAAACGCCTGCAAGAGTTGGATCTCATTGATAAAGTAATTGATGAGCCTTTGGGCGGCGCACACCGTGATTTTGAAACCACGATGAAAAACGTCAAAACCGTTTTGGAACAGCAATTAAGCGAAGCGCAAAGCATGACCATGCCTGACTTGCTTTCTCGCCGTTTCGACCGCATCATGGCTTACGGTAAATTTACCGACAAATAAGTTTGACTGCTGAAAAAGCAAGCAGATGTCGCTGCTTGCTTTTTTTGTGTTCTATTTTTGAGTAATTCACAATTTCAGGCCGTCTGAAATGTCGCAACTATCCCCTGATTCCCTATTTAAAAGTTTTCACGCAGCTTTTCCTGATTTGCCGAGCCATACTGTTGTTGAAGTTGGTTTGAGTGGCGGATTGGATTCTGTCGTCCTGCTGCATCTTTTGCACCGGACGCGTGAATTTCACCATTTTGATTTGCGTGCCGTCCATGTTCATCATGGTTTAAGCACTAATGCCGACAGTTGGGCAAAATTTTGTCAGGATTATTGTCGGGGTTTGAATGTGACCTTGCGCGTGTGCCGTGTCAATGTGGAAAAACAAGGAAAAGGTTTGGAGGCTGCGGCCAGGGCTGCCCGATATCAGGCATTTTCAGACGGCCTGAAGAAAATTATTGTTTTGGCCCATCACCGCAATGATCAAATCGAAACATTTATGTTGTCGGCTGTGCGAGGGGGTGGATTACGCGGTATGGCGGCCATGCCGGTATGGCGTGATTTAAATGAAGAGATTCAAATTTGGCGGCCGCTTTTGGCATTTTCCCGTCAGGAACTGGCTGAGTATGCGCAACAATGGGGATTATCTTTTGTTGAAGACGAAAGTAATGAAGACTCCGGCTATTTACGCAATTGGATGAGAAATCAGGCTTTGCCGAAATGGCAGCAGCGTATCCCGAATTTTGAGCAGCAAATTTGTACCAATGTTCGATTATTGCAGGAAGATTTGCAGCTTTTAGATGAATTGATTGAGTCTGAATACCAGCGCATCAGTCCAAAAGGAATATTCAGCATCAGTCTATGGCGGCAGTGTACCCCGCTTTTGCGTCGTCGGCTGCTTTGGTATTTTTTGCGAAAGCAAACGGAATCATTGCCTTCTTATCACAGCATTGCCGATTTTGCCCGAGTATTAGAAACCGCTGATCAAGCGCAGTTGAATTTGCCAGACGGGAAACTAGTCGTATATCGAGATAAGCTGTTTGTTTGTCAGGAAAGTGAGTTTCAAAAACTGCCTTGGTGTAATGGCAGGGAAGTTCGAGGCCGTCTGAAAGATATTTTGCTGGAAAACGGTTTCGTTTTATTACCCTTTAAGGGAGGTTTGTCAGAAGAGGAGTTGGAGAAGCAGGCGGTACTTCGAAATGTGGCCAAAGGTGATGTGATTCAGTCGGGGCAGAGGGAAAAATCAGTCGAAAAACTATTGCAAGAGTGTCATATTGTGCCATTCGTCCGTAAATATTGGCCGATTATCCTAAGTATGGGCAACAAGTGCCTTGCTGTTATTAATCTTCGGGTGGGAAGCGATGTTCAAATAGGGGAAGGCTATCTGCCTGTTCATGAAAAGTTAGCTAAATATATAGTAGAAAAGTAAAGAGACTAACTTTAAATTTAATAAGTATTAGTAATTTAACTACTTGTGCTAAGTGTAGATATAATATGCAATATAGCTTATATTAGAGTATCTATACGAATAAACTTTTGCGATTAAATGTAATCTTGTGGAACTATTTCAAAGCGATGCTGTCTTTATTGTGCACAGCGCGCTTTACTATTTTTTGGTTTAAAGCAGTAAAACGATTAAAGGTTGGGTATGAACGATCGCCAAATAGATCAAGTTTTGGTGGAGCGCGCGCAGAAAGGTGACCATAAGGCATTCGAGATGCTGATGTCCAAGTATCAGCGTCGGCTAAACAGACTGATTTCCCGTTTTATTCAGGATGAGCACGAAGTACACGATGTAACCCAAGAGGCAATGATTAGGGCTTATCGTGCGCTGGTTAATTTTCGCGGTGAGAGTGCATTTTATACATGGCTGTACCGTATCGGTATCAATACGGCAAAGAATTTTCTGACCACTTCGGGTCGCCAGTTTTTTGTCAGTTCGGAAGCAGCCAATGAGGAGGGAGATGTTCTCGATTTAACCGATCAGATTGCAGATTACCATACGCCGGAAGCTGAAATGATGAATCGGGAAATCTTGCAGACCGTCGAAGCAAGCATTGCGCAACTGCCAGACGATATGCGTCAAGCCATTACACTTAGGGAAATGGATGGCTTGTCTTACGAAGAAATAGCTCGGGTAGTGGATTGTCCGATAGGTACTGTACGTTCGCGTATTTTCAGAGCGCGTGAACTGATTGCAAAAGATTTGCGGCCGCTGTTGGATACTTCTGAAGATCAAAGGTGGTAATAAAAATGAACGACAAAACAAATAAAGCATTGGAGTATGT